>CBIHPQ010000029.1:0-26100 GCA_966211825.1 uncultured Dyadobacter sp.
ACGGCGTCGGGCGTGGTGTGGGTCGAAGGGATTATTTCGTCCTCGATCTGGTTCTGGACCGTTGAAAGCAGGCCGGAACGGTATCCCAGTGCTCTAAAAAGCTGAAACAGGAACGTCGCAACCGAAGTTTTGCCATTGGTACCAGTCACGCCCACGAGCTTTACCTTTTTGGAAGGATAATCGTGGAATGCCGCTGCTATCAAGCCCATTGCCGCTGCCGAGTCGTCTACCTCGATGTACGTAACATCTTCTCTTACGTTTTCTGGTAATTCTTCACACAAAATGGCTGTCGCGCCGAGCTCCGTAGCGGTTCCTATAAATTGGTGACCATCCACCTGCGTCCCGCGCAAAGCAACAAACAGGCTTCCGGGTAGTACTTTTCTGGAATCCAGGATAATATTCTTCACCTTGACATCGGCATAACCATGGATAATGGCTCCCTTAACTTCGCCGAGCAGGCTGCTCAAAATTGGATCGTTTTCCATGAAGGATTATTGTAATGTAAGCAGGATCGTCTTGGTTCCTGATTTATTGGTGCCCGGAGGCAATGACTGTTCAATCACCTTGCCTGTGCCTTTGAATGTAACCCTGAAACCCTTGTTTTCCAGCAGGTATAAGGCGTCGCGCATCGACATCCCCTGCAAGTCGGGTATATCGCCGGAATCGACCTCACGCGTATTCCATTTGGTCTTGCCCTTCTTATAAAGCGACGCCGCGGCATATTCGCTCTCCTCTGGCGCCGGTGTCATATTCAATGTCTTGCTGATCGCATTCAGGTCGCTGGTAGTACCCGTCCATTTCACGTCCTCTGATTTTTCGGGAATGGAATCCTTTACGGGCTTTTGAATCGCCACATCGTAGGCGTAAATCCGGTCGGCCACTTCCTTGAAAACGGGAGCTGCCACGCTTCCCGCGTAACGGGTGTAATCTGCGCCGGAGCTTTTCGGATTATCGATGATCACAATGCAGCTGTACTTTGGCTTCTCCGCCGGGAAATAGCCTGCAAACGAGGTATAATTTTTCCCTTCGGTATAAACCCCGTTGATCAGCTTGCGGGCCGTTCCCGTTTTTCCCGCGATCTGGTACAAGTCGCTTTTAATGTGTTTTGCCAGACCTGCATTCACCACGCCTTCGAGCATTTTCTTCACTTTGCGGATCGTTTCAGGCGATGCGATCGGCTTTTCCTCCACATATGGCGGGATCTTGTCTTCAATTTCCTCGGCATTCCGGATCTCCCGCACGATCATCGGCCGCACCCAGTAACCATTGTTAGCGACTGCGTTGTAGAATGCGAGCGTCTGCAAAGGCGTCATTTGCATTTCATAGCCATGCGCCATAAAGTACATTGAGTAGCTGCTCCACTGTTTCGATTTCCGGTCGCGGATCAATGGCGGCTTTTCGCCCTTCATATGAATGCCTGTGGGCTGTGTAAGATGGAATTGTTTGAGGTATTGAAGGTATTTGTCGGGCTTGTTGGCAAAATACCGCTGCATAAGCTGTACAATGCCTATGTTGGATGATTTTTCCAAAACCTGCGAAGCAGTAATGGTACCGAAGCCGCCGCGGTGCGCGTCGCGGATGGTATGGTTCCGGAATTTCATCGCTCCATTTCCCGTGTTGACCATTACCTGATCGGGATCCATATGCGTTTCTTCCAGCAGGGCCATCATTGTGGCGAGCTTGAACGTCGAACCCGGGTCGTTGCTGCCAGCCAATGCGTAGTTGAAAACCTCCTCATATTTGCCCGGGCCGCGTTTGGTAAGGTTCGCCATCGCCTTGATTTCCCCGGTAGCCACTTCCATAATGATCACCGAGCCGAAATCCGCGTCCATTTCGAGCAACTTTCTGCGCAATGCGATCTCGGTACGCTCCTGGTAATTCATATCCAGCGTGGTATAAATATCCCTGCCGGCCTCCGGTTGCACGTTCAGCGCGTCACCAACCGGAATTTTCAGTCCGCCTTCCACTTTTTCAACCCAGCCGATACCCGGCCTTCCTTCCAGCTGTTTGTCGAAACTGGCTTCCAGGCCAATGTAGCCGCGGCCGCTTTTAGGGTCGATGCCGCCGATCGTGCGGTCGGCCATCGGGCTGAAAGGCTTGTAGCGCTTGTAAATCGTTTCGAATTTGCCGCCGCCGCCTTTACGGTCTTTGGCGAAAAACGGCCATTTTTTAAGCTTTTCGCGCTCCAAATGTGTGATTTCCTTGCTTTTCAGGCGCAGGTACCGCTTGCTTTTGCTCACACGGTAGCGCATGATCTTGCTTCTGTACCCGTCGGCGGTGTTCTCTCCAAAGTTTTTGGCCAGTAGCGAGGCCAGCTCATCTATATGGTTGTAGAAATAGGCCGAATCCGCCACTTTTGTATCAAACCCTACAAAATAGTAGGGCAGCGACGTCGCCAGCAAGCTGTTATCGCTCGCGTAAATGTTACCACGCATGGCCGGGATCGTGTCCAGTTTCAAGTCATTCTTTTCAGAATACTCGGCCCAGGTTTTCCCCTTGAATGTATCGTAATACTGAACACGTATCAGCTTGACGAACACCATGATCGCCAGCAGAAAAAGCAACCAGCCCACCATACGGGCCCGGTTGATCAGCGCTTTTTTATTGTTCTGACCGCTTTCGACTTCGTTTTTCATGAGGCGTTAAGGAAAAAACGGCTTATTCTTCGTCTTCTTTTAAAATGATTTTTTTAGGCGGGATCAGGTTTTCCACCAAACCTTCGGCCTGCACTTTTTCCACCACCACCGACTGCTTACCGGCACGCTCATACTCCGCGTGAATGGATGTATATTCCGCTTTCAGGTCGTCGACTTCCTTTTTGAGCTTAATGCTTTTCCGCACATAATCTTCCGACTGAAACCCGATCCGCTCGTAAGCGACGAGCAATATGATCACCCAGCCGAAATAGTAAAAGTATTTGACGGGCAATCGCTCTTCCTGGCCCGGCAGTTTTTCACCAAAAACCTTATCGAGTGGCAAAAATTTGTTCAGCCAGTTGAACAAATGGTATTCCCGCTTCCGCTTGGGCGGCTTGGGTGCCTTCGGCGGTATCGGTTTCAGGCGCTTTTTATTTTCAGCCATGTGTAACGTTACGTTAAGTATTGAGCGTCTTGTCAGATGTGGTCAGGAGGTTGCCATTTATGGTCAGGTGTGGTCAAGTATTGTTGTTTTCTGTAAATATCTATCTCAACCACCGCTAACACTCCGCAGCACTTGACAATGCCCGACTACACTTGACAACACCTGACCGCCCCAGAACCGGCACCGTCACCCCTTTTCAGCAATGCGCAACTTAGCGCTGCGCGCACGCGGGTTCAGCGCCACTTCTTCCGCAGTCGCTTCAACGGGCTTGCGCGTTACGCTTTTCAGCGGTTTGATCTCGTTCCCATAAAAGTCCTTTTCGACTTCACCGTAAAACTTACCTTTTTGAATGTAATTCTTCACCAACCTGTCTTCCAGCGAATGGTACGACATCACTACCAGCCTCCCGTCGGGCGCGAGCACTTCGGGTACCTGCGCGAGGAACTCTTCCAGCACCGCCAGCTCATCATTCACCTCGATCCGCAGCGCCTGGAACACCTGTGCGAAATACTTGTTTTCGCGGTGCTTGGGTGCGTAGCGCATGAGAATGCCTTTCAGGTCATTAACGGTTTCGATGGGCGTATTGTATCTCGCAGCGGTGATCGCCTCCGCAGCGGTGCGGGCATTGGTAACTTCTCCGTACATACCCAGAATGCGTTGCAATTCCCCTGCCGAGCGCGTTTTAAGCACCTCGCGGGCTGTTTTTTCGATATTAGGGTTCATACGCATGTCCAGGTCGGCGTCAAAACGGGTAGAAAACCCCCGCTCGGGCGTGTTGATCTGGTGCGATGAAACGCCGAGGTCGGCGAGGATGCCGTTCACCTGTGGCGCCTTGTTCAGTTTCAGGTAGCGTTTCAAATGCCGGAAATTGGCCGGGATGAAGGCAAAACGTTCATCGTCCTTGAATTCCAGCGCGTTAGCAACTGCATCGGGGTCCTGGTCGAAAACCAGCAACCGGCCGGTCGTGAGCTTTTCCAGAATGGCCCGGGAATGCCCGCCGCCACCAAAAGTAACGTCGACATAAATGCCATCAGGCTGTATTTGAAGGCCTTCCAGACACTCGGACAACATGACGGGAACGTGGTAGGTACTAGGCGAATCCATTTGTTAAAAGCAATGTACTGAGGAACTATTTCCGGCAAAGCGGCAGTTACAAACTTAGTAATTTTCAAGCGTAGGAATCATGCCCGCGCGGGGAATTAATTTTGACACCACACATGTCTTTAAACACCAGCAAATTGTATATGAAACTCCTGTTATCGTTTGGAATACTTTCATTTTTCATCATATCCGCCAGCTTCACACCATTATCCGATACGCCCGTAAAATCCGGGATCTGGCGCGCGACGCTGACCCGCGACAAGCAAAAACTGCCCCTGATACTCGATATCTCGCAAAATCCGGATGGTAAAACGCTTACCGTGCACATCATCAACGGTACGGAAAAGCTCAAAATGGATAGCAGCTATTTCCAGAACGACTCGCTCGTGATCCCGATGATGATGTTCGATGCCAAAATCATTGCCAAATCCAGCGGCAACGGGTTGAAAGGCACCTATTACCGTTACGCCAACGGCGTGGTGGCCGGCTCATTGCCATTTGAAGCGGAGCAAGGCGAAAATTATAAGTTTTTCAAAAAAGGCGAAGCCAAAAGCACCCGCAATGTGAGCGGGAAATGGGCCACAACTTTTAAAAACCCCGCTACCGGCGACGAAAGCATTGCCGTTGGAAACTTTACACAGCAGGGTACCGACGTGACCGGCTCGTTTCTGACCCCTACCGGCGACTATCGCTTCCTGACCGGCAGCGTAAACGGCGACAGCCTCTATTTATCCACTTTCGACGGCTCATTTGCCATGCTTTTCAAGGCAGGCTTTCAGCCGGATGGATCACTGGCAGGGAATCAATGGTCGGGCGTAAAGGCATTCAAAACCTGGACCGCGAAGCCGGACCCGCAGGCCAAGCTTCCCGACGCTACCAAAATGACATTCCTCAAACCAGGCCATGAAAGTGTAGATTTTGCATTGCTGGACACGAAAGGTAAAACCTGGACCTTGAAGGACCCTCGTTTTGCAGGCAAACCCGTCATTATCCAGATCATGGGCTCGTGGTGCCCTAACTGTATGGACGAAACCAATTACCTGGCCCCATGGTACAAGAAGAACAAAAAACGCGGCGTCGAGATTGTCGGCCTCTCATTTGAGCGTTCCGACAAGCCGGAGATCGCCAAACCGAAAATCGACCGGATGGTAACGCGCTTCGGCATCGAATATCCCGTGGTGCTCGCAGGTACAAGCTCCGACGCCTCCACAGCCAAGGCTTTGCCGATGCTCAACAAGGTCATGTCGTACCCTACGACCATTTTTATCGACAAACACGGCAAAGTCCGCGAGATCCACACCGGCTTCAACGGCCCGGGCACCGGCCATTATTACGACGAGTTCGTAGCCGATTTCAATACCTTAATGGATAAGCTCATCAGCGAAAAATAGCATCAGCACACCGTCGCATTGCGAGGCGGTGTGTTTTTTATTGGTCACAAATTAGTATGCTTGCATAATACTCACCACATTGCTTACATTTGTGATGAGGGCATTCCTGATACCAATAGCTTTTTGAGACGATGCGTAAGGAAAAAACAATTGATTTCCAGATCAAATGGGCATGGCATTCCATATCGAGAATGTACAATGCCTATGCCGCCCGTTTTGACACGACGATGGCCGTCGGGTATGTCCTGCTGAATATCGACATTGAAAACGGAACGCCGGCCACAAAAATAGCGCCTTTGCTCGGTATGGAGCCGCGCAGCCTCGTGCGGATGCTCAAAACGCTCGAAGAAAAGGGGCTGATCCGCCGCGAAGTGAGCAAGAGTGACAAACGCTTCGTGCGGATCGTACTGACCGACCTCGGCAAAGAGAAGCGTGAACTCGCGCGCGAAGGCGTGATCTCGTTCAACACCATGATCCGCGATAAGATACCGCTCGACAAGCTGGTGGTCTTTTTCGATGTGATCAAAGATATAAACCGATTGGTGGAGGAAGAAAACCAGAAGCTGAAAGCCGGTGAGATCACCGAAGACTTTTAACTGCCATCAATCCAATCCTGAAAACCAACCTTAGTAAAAATGAATCGTTCCATTCGTAAAGTAGCTGTTCTTGGTTCAGGCATCATGGGCTCGCGCATTGCGTGCCATTTTGCCAATATAGGCGTTGAAGTGCTCTTGCTGGACATTGTTCCGAAGGACCTTTCCGATGCCGAAAAAGCGAAAGGCATTACCACCGATCATCCTGCGTTCCGTAACCGGATCGTGAATGACTCGTTCCAGGCGACGCTCAAAGCCACACCGGCCTCGTTGTACAGTCCGGCATTTGCCTCGCGGATCAAGCTCGGCAACTTTGACGACAACCTGGCCGATATTAAAAATTACGACTGGGTGATAGAAGTCGTCGTGGAAAGGCTGGACATCAAAAAGAGCCTTTACGAAAGAGTGGATGCGCTTCGCAAGCCGGGTACGCTTGTTACTTCCAATACTTCCGGGATCCCGATCCACCTGATGGCCGAAGGCCGGAGCGAGGATTTCCGCAAGAATTTCGCCGGTACCCACTTCTTCAACCCGCCGCGTTACCTGCGGCTGCTGGAGATCATCCCCACCGCCGATACCGACCAGAGCGTGGTCGATTTTCTGATGCATTACGGCGAGCTGTTTCTGGGCAAAACCACGGTGCTCTGCAAGGACACGCCGGGCTTCATTGCTAACCGTCTGGGAATTTATGCGTTGATACAAACCATCCGCGTAGCCGAAGAAATGGGGCTCACCGTGGATGAAGTGGACAAACTCACCGGCCCCGTTGCCGGAAGGCCAAAATCCGGCACCTATCGCCTTTCAGACGTGGTAGGGCTCGACACGACGGTGCACGTGGCCAATAACCTCTATGCTTCCGGCGAAGGCAGGGACGAGTCGCGGGATGCCTTTGTACTGCCCGAAATCATGAAAAAGCTGTCTGAAAACAAATGGCTGGGTGACAAAACGGGTCAGGGTTTTTATAAAAAGATCAAAGACGAAAAGGGCAAATCCGTGATCCTGGCGCTGGATTTCAAGACGCTGGAATATGTACCTTCCGGCAAGGTGAAATTTGAAACGCTCGAAGGCACAAAAGTCATTAGTGATGTCTACAAACGTTTCGGCGCTCTGGTAGCGGGCAAGGACAAGGCCGGTGATTTTTACAGAAAGACTTTTGCGGACATTTTCAGGTATGCCACATTCCGCATTCCTGAAATCTCCGACGAGATATTCCGCATCGACCAGGCAATTTCCGCCGGTTTCGGGTGGCAGTACGGCCTTTTCGAAACCTGGGATGCCATTGGTGTTAAAAACATGCTGGCGATCATGGAATCGCTGGACCTGAAACCGGCCGAATGGGTTTATGAAATGCTCGCGGCCGGGAACGAGTCGTTTTATAGGGTCGAAAACGGGAAGCGTTTGTATTATGACATTCCTTCGAAATCTTACAAAAAGATCCCCGGGCAGGACAGCTTCATATTACTCAGCAATCTTTCGAACAATATTGTCTGGAAAAATGCCGGTGCCAACCTTTACGATATCGGCGATGGCATCCTGAACCTCGAATTCAAATCCAAAATGAATACGATGGGCGCGGAGGTGATCGAGGGCATTCAGAAAAGTATCAGCATTGCGGAGAAGGATTTCCGCGGGCTGGTGGTCGGTAACGAGGCGGTCGAGGCGTTTTCGGCCGGCGCCAACCTGGCGATGCTGTTCATGTATGCCATTGAGCAGGAATTTGATGAGATCAATTTGGTGATTTCGCAGTTTCAGCAAACAATGATGCGCGCCCGTTACTCGTCGATCCCCGTCGTGGTAGCGCCTCACACGCTGGCGCTCGGGGGCGGCTGTGAGCTTACATTACACGCGGATAAGGTGGTAGCGCACGCGGAAACTTACATTGGTCTCGTCGAATTTGGCGTGGGTTTGATCCCCGCGGGGGGCGGTACCAAAGAAATGGCCCTGCGCTGCTCCGATATGTACCAGGCCGGCGACCCCGAACTGAACATTTTGCAGAATGCTTTTATGAACATCGCCCAGGCGAAGGTGTCCACATCTGCTCATGAGGCCAAGGCAATGAACTATTTGCAGGAAAAAGACCAGATCGTCCTCAACCGCTCCCGGCTGATCGCCGAAGCGAAACAGGGGGCGATCGAACTGGCCGAAAACGGCTATACCCAGCCTAAGCCCCGCCATGACATCAAAGTGCAAGGCAAAACAGGTATCGCATTGTTCCTGGCAGGCATTACCCAAATGCGCTTGGCCAATTACATTACCGATCACGACGCTAAAATTGCAGGGAAACTGGCCTATGTCATCAACGGCGGCGATTTGAGTTATCCGCAACTTGTTTCGGAACAGTACCTCATCGATCTCGAACGGGAAGCGTTCCTCTCATTGTGCGGCGAGAAAAAAACGCTCGAAAGAATGCAGGGGCTTTTGAATGGCGGAAAACCACCCAGAAACTGATCCGGGAATTTTTGTTTCACGGATTTATGTTCTGTTGGGTAGGATATTTGTTTAAAAATCCGAAATTTAGAACTGGTCAAAGCAAATATTTGCCAAAACCGGTTCATCTTTACGCTTGCTGACCCCAAAGTACATTTGATCAACAATGATTTCAAAAAAAGCTAAATACGCGCTGAAGGCCCTCAAAGTTCTGGCGGAACAATACGGAAAAGGACCGGTATTGATCTCTTATATTGCTGAAAAAGAGAAGATTCCGAAAAAATTCCTTGAAGCGATCCTGCTCGACCTCCGGAACAACGGCGTACTTCAAAGCCAGAAAGGAAAAGGCGGCGGTTACCTGCTTCGCGTACCTCCCGGAGAAGTGAATTTTTCGAAGGTACTGCGGATCATCGACGGCCCTATCGCGCCCGCGCTTTGCGTCTCGATGTTTTTCTATGGCAAATGTGATGATTGCAAGGACGAAGAAACTTGCAGCCTGCGCACCGTACTCGAAAGATGGCGGGATGCCAACCTTGCAGTACTGGATAAAACGACGCTGAACGACCTTTTGCAGGCTGAAAATGCCGCATCGACCGACATTCTATCGTAAAGTCTGCTCAGCGGAAGGCTGCGCTACGGTCGTTGCGGATGAAGAGCCGCACATCGTCGTACTCGCCAAGTAAAGTGTAGTGATTACCGATATATTGATTTAACTCAGGGTAGCTTTCGATGCCCTGAGTTTTTTTGTCCTGTAACCAATGGCTGTTCCTGCCCACGGCGTCCAGTACAAATGCAGGTTGCGTACGCGCCAGGTCGGACATGTAACGTTTGCGATAAGTATCACGCATGGCATGCTCGAAAATCGATCGTTCAGAATGGTTTTCGGCCGTTCCGTGGGCCAGCTGCGCTTCTACGTAATAAGAACAGTTCCAGCCCCAAACGACCATATCGTCGCCCTCCTTCTTGCGTTTCAGAATCTCCGCTACGACAGGGCTTTCCCGCAGTTCGGTTTTCCCTACCGAATCGAAGGCATTCAACCGGCGCTCCTTTACAAAATGATAGGCGTCGTAACCACCAAACCAGATTGCCGTGATTGCCGGAAATGCGAGCGACCAGCTTTCAACGGCCGAAAAGCCATAAGCAGCCAGCAAAGTCCAGGGAATAATGCAAAAGTTGAGGTAATGGATAAAATCGTTCCCTGACTTGGTAACCGCGTAAATGCTGGCCAGGATCAGGAAAAGAATGGTAAACGGTACATGGAAATCCATTTTGCCAGGCACGTAAAGTCTTACTATCCTGACGAGCCCTATGACCATCGGAATGATCAGAGCGAGGCTGAAAAGCTGAAAGTCCGTCGATAGCGCAATGATTTTGTAAAGCTGCGAGGGAATGTCGGCTAATGTACTTCCGCTTGCATAAATCGCGTTTCCGAGCACATAAAAATCGATGAGGTCGTCGAAAACATCGAATGATAATGTGAATGCAAGGAAAAAAAGCGGCACGGTAAGCCCGCCCAATACCAATGCAACGACGGATTTGAACTCACCATACCTTTGGAACCGCCGGAACAATACCCAGAACGCCGACAGGATTATGACAGCGACGATGGGCACCGCCTGCAATTTGCCAAAAGGGACCGCTCCGGCAGCTAATCCCAGCAAATATAAGCCGCTTGGGACAGGGGCTGTTTTAGGATCGAGGCGCGAAAGCTGCCAAACGCAAAATGCCAGCAACAACACCGGAAGCTGCTCGCTCGAATAATGTACGAAATCGATTTCCTGTGTAAAAGCCACAAAAAGCAGCGGTACGACGGAAAGCCGCCTCGCGATGGAGATTCCAAACCAGTTTTTTAATGCTGAAAACAAGAAAAGCCACGCGCCGGCAACACATAACAATCCCATAAACCGGCCGGAGCTGTAATTGATCTGAAAACCCAGCAGTTTGGGAAGAACAAGCAGATAGTTATCCAGCGGACCAATGGTTGTGCCATCGACCGAACGCCAGTAAACCGGGTCTTGCAACAGGGTAATGGCGTGGCTGAGCATCTGGCTCTCATCCTGATTGAGCTCCCGGTTGAAAACAATTACCGGCAGACGCATGAATGCAAGCAGCAGGATGCCCGATACCAGGTAGGCCCTGTTGGACAGCGGCTTATATTGTGAAGCAAAAATGACACCCCCTGCCAATAAGTAGCCTATCAACCAATATACGGGCGGAGAATTGTCGAAACTCAACATACGATCAGCTAAAAGACTCTACTTTCTCAACAAAATCGCGGTAATGAACGGCGGGGATAAAATGCTGCTGCGAACGGTATTGCAGCACCATAAATACGAGGAATAGGGAGATCAGGAAGGATTGCAGCATCAGGATCATCAGCGTGCTGCCCAAAGTCGACGCCCATCCCGGGGTCGCATTTCCGATCAGTTTCAGAAAAAGGATAAAGAAAATGAATGCAATGGCGATGCCTGACATGAATATCGAAAAGATCAGGATACGCACCGCGGTGGTATCGACCATCACTGAAATGGCGCTCAAACCATGTAGAACCAGTGAAACAAAGTTCATTTTACTCTCGCCCGCAAGCCTTTTGGCACGGTTGGTCAGCACGGAGTCATATGGGATCCGCGACTTGATAATGCCTCCCGGGTAATTGTTCCAGATTTCGGAAACCCGCACCAGGTTTTGCAAACGGCTTTGCGGCACCAGGCTGAAATTGCCGAAAGTGATGACTTTTCCCGTCAGCAGTTTGAAAACATATTTGTAAATCACATAAAAGAACCGGAACAAAAAGCCTTCCGTACGTTTGTTACGCTCCGCAAAAATGATCTTATCGGGCTCCTCTATCGACCTTGCTGCCAGCTTGTTAATATCACCCGGAGCATCCTCACCATCCGCGTCCATCACGATCACCTTGTCGGTGTGCATGTGTTCGGCCACGTACGATAGCCCGATCGCGATCGCTTTCTGATGGCCCAGGTTACGGTAAAGACGCAGCAATTTGATTTCCTTCCCCCCGAAATCAGCAAATGGCTGGCTTCTGGAACGGGAAGAACAATCATCCACGATGAGTAACGTCGTATTTTGAAGGATCGGAGTATTTAAATCCGCATTAATCTTTTGTATCAGCAGATTCAGTGCCTCCCAGTCATTGAATTGGGGAATAATAATGACGTAATTTTCTGGCATGGGAGAGAGTTACGAAAGCCTCCAGAAGTCGGTTCCGGAGGCTTTGAGTGTGATTTAAACCGTTTTTACGCCTAGTCGCGAAGCAATACCGTCGTGGATCTGCGTAAGCGTTTCCGTCAGACCGTATTCCCAGTTCCAATCAGGGTAGTGCGACTTGAATTTCGAAAGGTCGCTCACGTACCAGATGTGGTCTCCGATGCGGTTTGTTTCCGAATATGAGTAAGAAAGTTTGTTTCCTGTGATCTGCTCGCACAATGCGATCGCTTCGAGCATCGAGCAATTGGCAAAACGGCCACCGCCGGCGTTGTAAACTTCGCCCGGACGTGGGTTTTGGTAATAATGCCAGAACATGTTTACCAGGTCGTGGCTGTGGATATTGTCACGAACCTGCTTGCCTTTGTAACCGAAAATCGTGTAATGCGTTCCCGTAATGGCGCATTTCATCAGGTAAGCCAGGAAGCCGTGCAGCTGTGCACCGGAGTGGTTAGGCCCGGTAAGGCATCCGCCGCGGAAAACAGCCGTTTTCATGCCGAAATAGCGGCCATATTCCTGCACCATAATATCGGCAGCCACTTTAGAAGCCCCGAAAATAGAGTGTTTTGTATGGTCGATGCTGTGGTTTTCGTCGATACCGTTCTCGAAATACGGGTGATTCTCATCGATTTCCCACCGTGTTTCAAGCTCTACCAATGGAAGGTAGTTCGGGTTATCCCCGTAAACTTTATTGGTGGAAGTGAAAATGAATACTGCCTCAGGAGCGTGCAGACGGGTCATTTCCAGCATATTCAATGTACCAACCGCATTTACGCCGAAGTCGGTAAACGGCTCGCGGGCTGCCCAGTCGTGGCTTGGCTGCGCCGCCGCGTGAACGATCATCTTGATATCCGTTCCGTATTCCTTGAAAATGGGTTCGAGCTGGCTTACCTCGCGAATGTCCGCAGAATAGTGTTTGTAGTTGCCAAACGCCTCTTCGATACGGTTGCGGTTCCACTCGGTGTTCCCATCCGCGCCGAAGAAGTATTGACGAAGGTTATTATCGACTCCGATGACCAGATCAAACTTGTCAGCCAAAAAAGCAACCGATTCACTTCCAATTAGTCCGGCAGAGCCGGTGACCAAAGCTATGTTCATGTTTTGAATACTTTTTAATCGCTTATTTCTTTCTAAAATTTTGGCTTCGCCCTGCCTCGAATACGTAAAGTAAATTAAAAATGTTCAATCGTCACAACTTCACTTAGTCAATGGGCATAATCCAGAAGGATAATACGCGTAATGCAATATTAAAATTGTTCAATAACTAAGAAAACAGTCCAAAAAAAAGATATCCCCATTTCGTGGGGATATCTCCTATATTTTCTCAATGAATGGTTGCTATTCTTTCACCAGCGAGCTAGGAATTTTACCACCGTACAACTTCGCGCGGATGTCGTTTACGCGGGCGTCCAGTTCAGGCTTCGCATCGTATTTGTAGGACATCTGACGGGGCAGGGAATCAGGGCTTACGCCGTAAACCCACTCATTACCGACATTCAGATCTTTCTGCTCCTTGTGGTTATATTTCTGGTATTCGCAAGAAGAGAGAAGCACCACACACGCAACAAAAGCAACTATTTTATTGAATTTCATTTCTTTGATCGTTCATAGTATTGTGCGCAAAAATAACCGCCAATTTCATAACCACCAAATTACAGGGTTACTGAAATCTTATTTTTTTAACTCGGCCAGTTCGTCACGTACAAACTGCATCAGGTCAGCGATATTGCGCTCCGAGAAATCGAACGGAATGTTGGCCGCCTCATAAATTTCGCTGATCGTCGCCGTGTACCCCAGTTTCAGGGCATCGAGGTAGCCTTTCAAGCCTTTCGCCGGGTCCTGACGGTAGTTTTTCCAAACGCCGATCGCCCCTAGCTGCGCAATACCATACTCTATATAGTAGAATGGGACTTCATAAATGTGCAACTGGCGCTGCCAAAGGTACTTTTTGAAATTTTCCAATCCCGACCAATCCATTACCGAATCGGTAAACTCTTCGTAGATGCGGACCCACGCTTCGGTACGCTGCTCCGGTGTGTGCTGCGGGTTTTCGTACATCCAGTGCTGGAACTTATCCACCGTCGCCACCCACGGAAGCGTTTCGATGATCGATTCGAGGTGTGTGATCTTGGCGCGTTTCAGGTCTTCTTCATTTTCAAAGAACTCATCCCAAAAATCCATCGTGATCAGCTCCATCGACATCGAAGCCAGTTCCGCCACTTCCGAGGGCGTATGTTTGAAAGAATTCAACGCCAGGTCGCGCGTCACGAGCGAGTGTACCGCGTGCCCTCCCTCGTGCAGGAGCGTGACCATGTCGCGCAGGTTCGAAGTCGCATTCATGAAAATGAACGGAACACCGATTTCGTCGAGCGGATAGTTGTAGCCGCCCGGCGCCTTACCCTTCCGCGATTCGAGGTCGAGGTGCTTCATGGTTTTCATGATCCGCAGGCAATCGCCCAGGAACGGATCGAGGCGGGAGAAAGCGCGGATCGTCTTGTCGAGCAACTCTTCGCCGGTCTCAAACGGTTTCAAAGGCGGCAACCCTTTCGGATCGACTTTCGTGTCCCACGGACGGAGCGCGTCCACCTGCAATGCGGCCTTGCGCTCGGCTGCCATTTCATTCAGGATAGGCACGACCGCCTTTTTTACCGAGCCATGGAAGTTGAAACAATCCTGCGGCGTGTAGTCAAAACGGCCCATTGCCGCGAACATATAATCGCGGTAGTTGCTGAAACCTGCGTTGCGCCCCACAGTATCGCGCAGATTTACCAGCTTGTTCAGCAAATCGTCCAGCTTTTCATGGTCGTCGTAACGGCGTTCGCTGATGGCGCGCCACGCCTCTTCCCGCACATTGCGGTCCGTGGATTGCAGGCGGTCGGCGGCACGTTGCAATGTTATTTCCTCGCCGTCGAGCGTGACCGTCATCGCACCGGCTATCGCGCCGTATTTGCGCTCCTCGGTCTGCATTTCGGTGATAACCGGAATATTTTCTTCCCGGAAAATCTCGATCGCCTTTTTCATTCCCCGCAGCGTGATCGTGAAGCCGGGCTCCGTTAATTCACTTAGGAATGGATTATCCACGATCTTCTTGTCGAGCGCATTGCCGTATTCGGCCAGTTTCGGCTGGATTTCCGTGATAAAGAATTGCAATGCATTGATCAGCCCCGTGTTGGCTGTGTCGCAAGTCTGGCGGATGTAGCGCCATGCAAAGTTTTCCGAGAGGTAAGATTCGATCTCGCTACGGTCCGAGAACCACTGTTTCAGATCTTCCAGCGAGTTGATTTCCCTGTTTTTCAAATTTTCGAAGAATGGCTGAACATCATCCCATTTCTTCAAATCAAATTCTTCCCCAATAAATGGTCTTTTGGACCTGGTCGGTATATGAAGTGTTTCCTGATTGGACATATAAAAGGTACTTTGTTAGAAATTCAAAAATAAACGAGATCACAGTATCCCGCAATAATGCTATAAAAAAGGCTTCGAGCGAATTTTTTGCGTCGTGATCGTTATGAAATGTCCGAATCTGCCGCATATTGCAGAACAGCAAGAATTGAATCAGAATTCAAACCGGGATACATGGCGGTCAGGTAGGTGGGTGTTGCCCCTTCGCCGAGCTTTCTTAGGATGAGCCGACGGTCAGCCGCGTCCCCTTTATGACGGGCTTGCCCAGCATTATTTTATGATCCGAAGTGATGAAATCCTGATATCTCATAAAGCTCTTTTGGTATAGAATTCTAAAAATACGAAATTTTAAATTCTACAATTTCGTCCCCTCCGGCTGCGTCACGTCACTCAAATTATCCGTAACAACATTCTCCGTCTCCTGAATGTTGCTGAATGCATACTCCATTTTTTTACGGTCGAATTCCTTTTCGTTGTTAGCCAGCCAGATCGTGGCGACGCCGTTGCCGATAAAATTGGTGATCGCGCGGGCTTCCGACATGAAACGGTCGACACCGAGCAGCAACGCGAGCCCTTCGACCGGGATAACCTTAATCGCCGTCAAAGTCGACGCGAGCACAACGAAACCGCTACCCGTGACGCCCGCGGCGCCTTTGGAAGTGACCATCAGAATGCCGATCAGCGAAAATATCTGGCCCATATTCAAATGCACATTGAAAACCTGAGCGAGGAAGATCGTCGCCATCGACAAATAAATCGTCGTTCCATCGAGGTTGAACGAATAACCTGCCGGTACCACGAGCCCCACCACCGGTTTCGAGCACCCCATTCGTTCCAGCTTGGCCATCAGCGAAGGCAAACCGGCTTCGGAAGACGAAGTACCCAGTACGATCAACAATTCTTCGCGAATGTATTTGAGGAAGCGCCATAAGCTGATCTTGTAAGTCCGCAAAATCAACCCCAAAACCCCGAAAATAAAAACAGCCATTGTCGCGTAAACTGTCCCCATGAGCTTGGCGAGCGGCAACAGTGTATCAATGCCGTACTTGCCAATCGTGAAAGCCATTCCGCCGAATGCACCGATCGGTGCGAAAATCATGACCAGATGCAGGGCCTTGAATACGTATTTGGACACAAAATTCAACCCGTCGACCATCCGCTGCTTGCTTTCTACCCTGCTCAAAACAGAGCCGAAAACCAATGCAAACAGCAAAACCTGCAACGTAACGTTATCGAGAAAGAATTGCAGCCAGCTGAAATCCTGCGCTTTACCCGCATATTTAGAAATATCCCCTTTTTCGAGCGAGTCGGTGACAACGCCATGGCCCGGACGGATAATGTTGGCCACAATGATCCCGACCAGCAGTGCGAGGGTCGTTACGACTTCAAAGTAAAGCAAAGCTTTGGCACCGACCTTCCCGACCTTTTTCAGGTCCCCCATTCCCACAATACCCAACGTGATGGTCAGGAATATGATAGGATTGATGAAAAGCTTCACAACCGAAATAAATCCTTCGCCGAGGAATTTCATTTCAACGGCCTGGTCGGGGAAATAGTGACCGAGCAGGGCGCCGGCAGTAATGGCGGTCAGGACCCAGAAGGTCAGATTGGTAACAAGCTTTTTCAACGGCGATCAGGTATAGGAATGAAACAGTTCGTATCGGGCGTCACCCACAGCTAGTTGGGTAACCTATCAATTTACAATAATAAGAAGTCTGGCAGACGATTTCGGGAAGGCAGAACTAAATTTTTATTATCTATTTATACTTGGTCTAAATTAATAACATATATTTGCCTCAGACAAATGGCGGAATTCAGAAAAGCATTTACATCCACGATCAATAAGAGGCTATGCAAGAGGATTCGCATTCATACAATTCGTTACGGATTTTGAGCCATACGGGCAAAGGCTATATCGGGCAGTGCAATTGCTGTACGCATTTCAATTTCGCCTATGGCAATGTGCTCTTCATTTTCACCGAGGACGGTCTGAGGGGTTTCCAGTCCGTGTTGTATGACCAATTCCACCTGCAAAGCCTCGGCGACGCGCTACCGAACGGCAAAACCCATTTGTTACCATCGCCCATCCCGAACTTCATGCTCTCTTTCGACGATACCGATTTGGAGGAGATCAGGACGATGTTCCAGGAGGCACTGCTGGTTTTGGAAGTGGATAAAATATTTTCCTATAAAAAGTAAAGCCCTGAAATGCAGTCAGTTTCAAGAATTTTATTATTTCTCTTAATCACACTTTGCCCGGTGGCGCAAGCCAAACCGTTGCGCATTGTATCGGCAAACGGCACATTGAGCGAAATACTAGTGGGGCTTGGCCTGGAAAAACAGATCGTGGGCGTGGATGTGACGAGCACCTACCCCGCTTCCCTGGAAAAACTGCCCAAAATAGGCCATAACCGCACCATTGCTGCCGAAGGTATCCTCGCATTAAACCCCGACGTGATCATTTACACCGACCAGAGCATGTTTTCGCCAGCGGTAGTGAAACAGCTCAGTAGCAGCGGTAAAAAGCTCGTCGCATTTAAACATGAATATTCCAAAGAAGGCGCTATCAAGCTCATCCGTGAAGTAGGCGCTTACTTCAACGCCAATCCACAAGCCGAAAAAATGGTGAACGCATTACAGGCCGACCTGGCGAAAATCCCGGCGCCCGCCAGCCCCAAAAAACTGCTATTCATCTATGCCCGCGGAACGGGTACGCTGATGGTATCGGGAGCTGGCACCTCACTGGACAAGATGTTCGCATTGGCGGGACATAAGAATGCCGTCACCGGCTTTACGGAATTCAAACCCCTTACTGCCGAGTCGCTCATTACTGCTAACCCTGATGTGCTCGTGCTGTTTTCCAGCGGGCTGGAAAGCCTCGAAGGAATGGACGGCCTGCTCAAAGTGCCGGGCGTTGCCAATACCAATGCGGGCAAAAACCGCAAGATCGTAACCATGGACGGCCAGTACCTCACGGGTTTTGGGCCCCGGCTTGGCAAAGCGGCCATCGAACTTTCCCAAAAAGTAAAATAACAGGCGATGCTGACAGAAACGGTAAACGAGCGGGAAACGACGAGGGAGGAAACCTTCCAGAAGCACATTCTGCCCTCTTCCATGGGCAAAATGGTGTGGATACTGGGGCTGGTCCTGCTGGCGTGCGTGATATTCGCTGCCTGCACCGGCGCATTGCCGATTTCCGTGCGCGAGCTCTGGGAAATCATCGCATTCAAGCTCGGCTGGATCTCTGAGACGCACGTCGAGGAACAAAAATCAATCGTGTTCTGGATCATCCGCCTGCCGCGGGTATGCCTCGCCATACTGATCGGCGCCGCATTAGGCATTGCGGGCGCATCCTTGCAGGGACTTTTTCGCAACCCCATCGCCGACGCCACGCTCATCGGCGTTACTTCGGGCGCATCGCTTTTTGCAGTTTTTGTCATTATGCTCAACGTTAAATACTTCGGAATGCTGAACGAGCTCGCCGGCGCGTACGGCATTTCCTTTGTAGCTTTTGTGGGCGCCGCCTGTACGACATTGCTGGTGTATCAGCTCTCCAAGTTCACCGGGGAAGGTGGTGTAGCGACGTTGCTGCTCTGCGGAATCGCTATTAATGCATTTGTCGGCGCAATGACCGGCCTCATGACTTACCTCGCCGACGATGCGCAGCTCCGGAGCATTACTTTCTGGAACCTGGGCAGCCTGGGCGGCGCCAACTGGACCTCGGTCATGGCCGTCGGGCCATTTGTAGCCATTTCGCTTTTCTTCATGCCTTACCTTTCCAAAGCATTGAACCTGCTCGTGCTCGGCGAGAGCCAGGCCGCAAGCCTGGGCGTGAACATGAAATCTTTGAAACAAAAAGTGATCATCCTCGCGACCATGGGCGTAGGCGCGTCGGTGGCCGTTGCGGGAACGATCGGTTTTGTAGGACTTGTAGTACCGCACATTATACGCACGTTGTTCGGGCCAAACCACCGGACGCTGATCATCGGATCGGCAATTTCAGGCGCCATTGTACTTACATTGGCCGACACCCTCTCGCGGACCATCGTGGCCCCCTCGGAACTCCCGATCGGGATCCTGACCGCCATGCTCGGCACGCCGTTCTTCATTTATATTTTGTGGGAACAAAAACGGAAGCGGCTATGATGGAGGTACGGAACGTTGGTTTTGAGGTAAGAGGCCGCAAATTGCTCGAAAACGTCAGCTTTTCGGTCAATCCGGGCGAATTCTGGGCGATCGTCGGTGCCAATGGCGCCGGAAAATCAACCCTGATCAAACTGCTTTCTTCCGAACTGGGCGCCACGTCGGGCTCGGTGCATTTCCACGACCGCGATCTTCGGAAATACAAACTGAAAGAATTGGCCAAAAAGCGGACCGTACTGTCGCAGCAAAACAATATCACCCTCACGTTTACGTCGCAGGAGATCGTGCTGATGGGCCGCTACCCGTTCTACGACGCCGACCCGACACAGCGTGACCTTGCGATTGTTGACCTGTGCCTGAAAAAGGTCGGTATTGGCCATTTGAAAAGTCGCTTGTACCCGACTTTGTCCGGCGGCGAGCAGCAGCGCGTGCAGCTCGCGAGGGCGCTCGCACAGGTATGGGAGATCGAAAGCGGCCTGCTACTGCTCGATGAGCCCACGACTGGAATGGATCTTTTGCACCAGTATGAGACTTTCCAGCTTGCCAAAGAACTGACCCGCCGGAATTTTGCGGTCATTGCCGTGATCCACGACCTGAACCAGGCATTGCAGTATGCCGACCGTGTGCTGATGCTCAAAAATGGCCACATGCACGCAATCGGATTACCGGAAAACGTCCTTACCGAACAAGCCATTCAGGAAGCTTTCGGACTGCCTGTGCAGATTATCCAGCCGGAAATGATGCCTTACCCGGTAATCGTGCCTAATGTGGCGCCCGTATCTTACCAAACACCGTGATTAATCATTATCAAAAAATAATAACATGAAGTCAACCCTTTCACCGGACAGAACTGAATTAAAAGAACGCTGGGCAGAATATAAGCTCGCCAACCCCAAAACCCGCATCCGCGACGACGCTAAGGCGCTGGGCACCTCGGAGGCCGAACTGCTTGCCACCGGCCTGGGAGAAAAGGTGCAGCTGCTCGACGGCGATTTCAGGGAATTGATCAAAGAAATCGGCTCGCTTGGGCACGTGATGGCGCTTACCCGCAACGACCACGTCGTGCATGAGCGCAAAGGTGTTTATGAGAAAATATCGTTTAATAACCACGTAGGGCTGGTGCTCGGCGAGGATATAGACCTCCGCCTGTTCCTGGGCGATTGGAAATTCGGCTTTGCGGTAGAAGAAAACGAGCGGTTCAGCCTCCAATTCTTCAACAGCTTCGGCGAGGCGGCGCACAAGGTTTATCTGACAGAGAAAAGTGACAAAGCGGCCTACGATGCATTGGTTACCAAATATCTCGCTGCTGACCAGGACGTGAACCTGTTTGTAACAGAAAAAAAAGAGAAGGCCGCCGAACCCGAAGAAGCTGCCGGTCTCGACCAGGCGGCGTTCCAGGCAGAATGGCTTGCATTGAAAGATACCCACGACTTTTTCACGCTGCTCCGCAAATACAACCTTTCGAGAAAACAGGCTTTGCGCAATGCGCCGGAAGGTTATGCACACCGTATTAAACCGGAGAGCATGAAACTGCTGTTCGACGCGATTTCTGAGACGGGCTTACCCATTATGGTCTTTGTTTCAAACCCGAACTGCATCCAGATCCACACCGGTCCGATCAAAAAGATCTTTGTAATGGGTCCGTGGCTGAATGTAATGGACCCCGAATTCAACCTGCATTTGCGGGAGGATGCCATCGACGAAGCGTGGGTGGTACGGAAACCGACCGAGGATGGCATTGTAACCGGCATCGAGCTGATCGACAAGGACGGCGTGATGTTCAACCAGTTCTTCGGCAAGCGTAAGCCAGGCATTCCGGAACTCACAGAATGGCCGGCGCTGATCGAACAGCACGCGATCAAACTCGAATTATAACCGTATTCAAGACTTAAGATTAAATTTCGCCATAGTAATTAAAAATTGCCGGCTTCATTAGTGAGCCGGTTTTTTTTGTAAATAAATTTTTCAAGCAAAATCAGTTTCGGAAAATATTTTGCAAACTTTTTCAAGCCCTAAAAAATATAATTTATTTATTATCAGTATTTTACATTAATTCATTTGTAAACTTTTTAAAATTTAAATTTTCAAAAGCCCTCACAAATAGCTATATTTGAAACTCTCAACTTCTTCAAAAATAGTCTGACGCCAGCTAATGGAAACCATAAAATCTTCACAATCAGAAAGAACCTATACCACCGACGAAGCTTATCAGGCCTCATTGGAATATTTTAAAGGCGATGACCTGGCAGCGCGCGTTTGGGTGAATAAGTATGCCCTGAAAGATTCCTTCGGTGCCATTTACGAAGCCACGCCGAACGATATGCACCGCCGCATCGCGGCCGAGATCGCGCGCATCGAACAGCGCTATCCCAACCCGCTGAGCGAGGCAGAGGTTTTCGATCTGATCAAGGATTTTAAATACATTATCCCGCAAGGCAGCCCGATGACGGGCATTGGTAACCCCTACCAGATCGCCTCGCTTTCAAACTGTTTCGTGATCGGCAACGATGGCGCGTCCGATTCGTACGGCGGCATTATGAAGATCGATCAGGAACAGGTGCAGCTCATGAAACGCCGCGGTGGCGTGGGGCACGACTTGTCGCACATTCGTCCGAAAGGCTCGCCGGTGAAAAATTCGGCGCTTACGTCTACCGGTATCGTGCCATTCATGGAGCGTTTCTCCAACTCCACCCGCGAAGTGGCGCAGGACGGCCGCAGAGGCGCATTAATGCTTTCAGTATCGATCAAACATCCTGATTCCGAAAGCTTTATCGATGCTAAAATGGAGCAGGGCAAGGTTACCGGCGCTAATGTATCCGTGCGGATCGACGACGCTTTTATGAAAGCTGTCGACGCCGGAACGACCTATCGTCAGCAATATCCCGTTAAAAGCGACAATCCGTCGCACATCAAAGACATCGACGCTACGGCGCTCTGGAAAAAAATTGTGCACAATGCGTGGCAATCGGCCGAGCCGGGGATCTTGTTCTGGGACACGATCGTGCGCGAATCCGTGCCTGATTGCTACGCCGACCTGGGCTACCAGACGATCTCGACCAACCCATGTGGCGAAATCCCGCTTTGTGCCTACGATTCCTGCCGTTTGCTGGCCATTAACCTGTTTTCCTACGTCGAAAACCCTTTTACAGATAAGGCCAAATTCAATTGGGAGCTGTTCAAAAAGCATATTGCAGCCGCTCAGCGCATGATGGACGACATCATCGACCTCGAACTCGAAAAGATCGACGCGATTTTGCTAAAAATCGATGAAGATCCCGAAGACGCCGAAGTGAAACGCGTGGAGCGTAACCTCTGGCTGAATATCCAGACGAAAGCCAAAGAAGGCCGCAGGACCGGCATCGGCATCACAGCCGAAGGCGATATGCTCGCGGCGCTGGGCTTGCGTTACGGAAGCGACGAGGGCAATGCATTTGCCGTGGAAATCCATAAAACTGTTGCATTGGAAGCCTATCGCGGGTCTGTGCATACAGCCAAAGAAAGAGGTGCATTCTCGATTTTCAACTCGGAAAGGGAGCAAAACAACCCGTTCATACTCCGACTGAAAGAGGCCGACGCGCAGCTTTATTACGAAATGCTGGAATACGGCCGCCGTAACATCGCGCTGCTGACGATCGCGCCGACAGGAACCACTAGTCTGATGTCGCAAACCACGTCGGGAATCGAGCCGGTTTTTCTTCCGGTTTATAAAAGAAGAAGAAAGGTAAACCCGAACGACAAGGACGTTCGCGTGGATTTTGTGGACGAGGTAGGCGATTCCTGGGAAGAGTATGTCGTTTTTAACCACCGCTTAAAGCAATGGATTGATGTTAACGGGCTGGATATCACCAAAAACTACGCACAGAAAGACCTTGATGAGCTGGTTAAAAAATCGCCTTACTATAAAGCCACTTCCAATGACGTTGATTACCTCAAAAAGGTAAAAATGCAGGGAGCGATCCAGCAATGGGTGGACCACTCGATCAGTGTGACCATCAACATGCCGAACGACGTGACCGAAGAGTTGGTGGGTGAATGCTACATGGAAGCCTGGAAAGCGGGTTGCAAAGGTGTTACCGTCTACCGCGACGGCTCCCGTTCCGGTGTATTGATCTCGAATACAGAGAAAAAAGAAGAACCACAAGAGGGCGTACCGACGCCGTTCCCGACCGAGCGCCCGCAAACGCTCGAAGCCGACGTCGTGCGTTTTCAAAATAAAAAAGACAAATGGATCGCATTCATTGGTCTGATCGACGGTCGGCCGTACGAGATCTTTACCGGTTTTTCCGACGATGAAGACGGCATCCTGATACCGCGTTGGGTTAATGAAGGCCTTATTATCAAAAACCGGGAAGCGGACGGCAGCTCACGCTATGATTTTCAATACAAAAACACGCGCGGCTACAAGACTACCATTGAGGGTTTGTCATACAAATTCAACCCTGAATATTGGAACTATGCCAAGCTGATTTCCAGCACATTACGCCACGGAATGCCGATCGAAAAAGTGGTAGACCTGATCAGCAGCCTGCAACTCGACGAGGCGATCAATACCTGGAAAGCAGGTGTGGCCCGTGCATTGAAAAGATATATTCCGGATGGTACCGAAGCAGCGAAGCAGAAATGCCAGAACTGCGGCTCTACCAACCTCCTGTACCAGGAAGGCTGCCTGACCTGCAAGGACTGCGGCTCTTCGAAGTGCGGATGATTTTGAATGATATTTCTACTCACATCCTCTATTAATACCATCGCCTGCCCGGTTCAAAGCGTTCACGCTTTAAGCCGAAAACATGATTATTTCGCAAATCCTGCTTAATTATCGTCTGAGTAATGCGCTATCGCAGAAGCAAATGTCAGACTTGCTGGGTATTTCCCAGGTAGGTTATTACAAATGGGAGACGGGTGCTACAAAAATTGAAATGGAGCATTATTGCTGCATTGCTACGCTCTGCGATGTCAGCTTGATGGATCTTCTCCCGCGCGACTGGCAGGAGAAACTCAGGGAAGATTTGGGTGTGTAAACTTTCCGGGTCCGGTGACCCGGAAAGTTTTAAATGTCCTCAGAAAGTGTCTTCTACAACGCCCAGGTAGTTGAATGGGCTCAATGCGCGAAGCTCTTCCCGTATCTTTTCGGACACGTCCAATGTCTCGATAAAACGAGAAATGGAATCGTGGGTGATTTTTTCGTTGGTACGCGTCAGCTCTTTCAATGCCTCGTAAGGCTTCGGATAGCTTTCGCGGCGGAGGATCGTCTGGATTGCTTCGGAAACGACTGCCCAGTTGTCTTCGAGTTCTGCTTTCAGGATCTCGCCGTTCAGCTCCACTTTGCCTAATCCTTTCAACAGGGAATTCAGGGCAATGGCCAAATGGGCAATCGGTACGCCGATATTGCGGAGCACGGTAGAGTCGGTAAGGTCGCGTTGCAGGCGGGAAATAGGCAGTTTTGATGCAAAATGCTCAAATAATGCCGACGCCAGACCCAGGTTACCTTCGGAGTTTTCAAAGTCGATCGGGTTCACTTTGTGCGGCATGGCCGAGGAGCCTACTTCGCCCGCTTTGATCTTCTGTTTGAAATAACCCATTGAAATGTACGTCCACATGTCCCGGTTCAGGTCGGTAAGGATCGTATTCAGGCGTTTCAGGCAGTCGAAAGTAGCGGCGATGTTGTCGTAATGCTCGATCTGAGTCGTATGACGGCTTCTTTTCAGGCCTAACCCTTCCACAAAATGGTGGCCAAACGCCATCCAGTCCTGTTTCGGATATGCCACGTGGTGGGCGTTGAAGTTACCGGTTGCCCCACCGAATTTCGCCGAATGCGGGATCTTATCCAGCATTTCGAGCTGGCGTTCAAGACGTTCCACAAAAACCAGGAACTCCTTGCCCACACGTGTAGGCGACGCAGGCTGCCCGTGCGTGAATGCGAGCATCGGCACATTTTTCCATTCGATCGACATTCTTTTCAGTACAAAAAGAACCTGACGGAACAAAGGCTTAATCTGCCGTTCCATCGCGTCTTTCAATGACAACGGGATCGCCGTGTTGTTGATGTCCTGCGAAGTAAGGCCGAAATGGATAAATTCCTGGTAAGATTCGATGCCCAGCTTCTCGAATTGTTCTTTGATAAAATACTCGACAGCCTTTACATCATGGTTGGTCACCTTTTCGATGTCCTTTATGTGCAATGCGTCTGCCTCGCTAAAATCCTCATAGATCTTGCGCAGCGACGCATATTTTTTCTTGTCAAATTCTGATAACTGTGGAAGGGGAATTTCGCAGAGTGCAATGAAATATTCGATTTCCACATACACCCGGTAGTAAATCAGGGCATATTCCGAAAAATAAGCCGAAAGCTCAGATACTTGTTTGTAATAACGGCCATCAACCGGAGAGATCGCCGTAAGCTGATTTAATGACATGATTTTCAATACAAAAATTGATTATCAGGCAAAGTTAGCAGAATTCACCATCCTAAAATGGTAAATCAGGAACGAAAAATTCTTTTTGGGATTGGAAATAGAAATTATAAAACTATTCGCATATTCGTTCACTAACCTTGATTATACAAACCTCATGCAGCCTTCGCCTTTCATTGGAGAATTAGTCGGAACAATGGTCCTTATTTTATTAGGCAACGGCGTCGTCGCCAATGTCGTCCTGAAAAAAACGAAGGGCGAGAGCGCCGGCTGGATCGTCATTACGGCGGGCTGGGCGTTTGCGGTAATGTTCGGGGTGTTCACCGCGAA
>CBIHPQ010000030.1:0-25719 GCA_966211825.1 uncultured Dyadobacter sp.
CGTGCGACGGAGCTCGCCCGGACAGTCAGGATCCGCCGGCGCAGCTGCTCCTGCATCCGGGTCGCGCGCGGCTCGGGCGCCCGAGCCTGGGCGCGTGGGCAGTGTACGGGTTGGGTTCCGAAAACCGCAATCTGCCCGGTTTTATCGTGCTGGCCTCCGGCGGTCGCCAGCCTGATGCAGGTAAGAGCGTATATGGAAGCGGCTTTCTGCCGTCGGTATACCAGGGCGTGCAATGCCGTACGGGCGGCGACCCGGTCCTGTACGTGACCGACCCGAACGGAATGAACCGCAACATGCGCAAGAAGACGATCGAGGCGATCAACGAAATCAACAAACAGACTTACGAAGACGTGCAGGATCCGGAGATTCTGACGCGGATCAGCCAATATGAAATGGCGTTCCGGATGCAGATGTCGGTGCCTGAGGTAATGGATGTTGCCAAGGAGCCGCAATTTATTCTGGATATGTATGGAGTAAAAGCAGGCGAAGGAAGCTTTGGTATGAACTGCCTGCTGGCGCGGAAACTCATCGAAAACGACGTCCGTTTTGTGCAGCTTTTCGACTGGGGCTGGGACGGTCACGGTACCAATGCCACCGACAATGTGGAGGGCGGGTTGCGTTCCAAGTGCCAGATTTCCGACAAACCCATTGCTGCATTGATCAAAGATCTGAAAATGCGGGGGCTGCTGGAAGAGACGCTGGTGGTATTCGGGGCGGAATTCGGCCGGACGCCCATGCAGGAGAACCGGAATGGCGTGGTAATGCCCTATATGGGCCGCGACCATCACCTCGAAGCCTACACCATGTGGATGGCTGGCGGCGGCGTGAAACGCGGGCATAGTCATGGCGAAACCGACGAACTGGGCTACTACGGGGTGAAAGACCGCGTACACGTTCACGATTTGCAGGCGACCATCCTGCATTTAATGGGTTTTGACCATGAAAAATTCACCTACCCGTTCCAGGGCCGGAATTTCAGGCTGACGGACACCGAAGGCAAAGTCGTAAAACAGGTAATCGCTTAAAGCATTTTAGTAGTATTTAACCCAAACCCATGGCGCAGGAAACAGTAAAGGCCTTCCGGATGCAGCTCAAACCCGGATTTGAAGCAGAATACAAAAAGCGGCACGACGAAATATGGCCCGAACTGAGCCAGCTCCTGAAAGAAGCCGGCATTACCGAATACTATATCTTTCTCGACGAGGCGACGCTCGCGCTTTTTGCATTCCAGAAAGTGGGTAGCGACGATACCACGACCAGTCTGCCCGCGCTGCCCATCATGAAGAAATGGTGGGACCATATGGCCGACATTATGGAAGTAAATCCTGACAACTCGCCGGTGGCCATTCCCTGTCCCGAAGTTTTCAGATTGTAATGCATTGTTTTTGAATAATCCTAATCCCAAATATTGATTTCAGGTATGCTCATCCCTCTTCTTCAGGCCTCGCCCTGGGCGCTTTTTATCGGGCGTTTCCACCCGGTACTGGTGCATTTACCCATTGGTTTTCTGTTGATTGCAGCCATTATTGAAATAGGCCGGAGAACAGGCAGGATTTCGGTGAGTGAATCTACTGTGGTATTTGTACTGTTCTGGTCGGCAGTGAGCGCCACTTTTGCCTGTGTCGCGGGTTATCTGCTCTCATTAGGAGGCGGTTACGACGAAGATCTGTTGGGTGCGCACATGTGGAAAGGCATTGGCGTGGCCGTATTTGCCTGGGTCGCATGGCTTGTGAAATCCGACAGGCTGGCCGGAAAAATCTCCTTTGGAAAAGCCGTTTACCTGCCCGCATTCGCCGTGGCGGTTGTATTAACCATGACCGCAGGCCACGACGGAGGCTCGCTTACCCACGGCGACGGTTACCTCACGCAATACACACCCGAACCCTTCCGCAGCCTCGCAGGAATGGACCCTATCGAAGAAAAAACAAAGGAAATTAAGCCCATTGCCGACGTGCAGCAGGCGGTGGTTTACAGAGATATCGTGCAGCCTATCCTTGAAGCGCGCTGTACGCAATGCCATAATGCCAGCAAGAAAAAAGGCGATCTGCGTATGGATGAGCTCGCATTGCTCATGAAAGGTGGCGAAAACGGCCCGGCATTTGTTCCAGGCAAAGGCGCTGAAAGTGATATGATCAAACGCTGCCTGCTCGATGAGAGCGATGATAACCATATGCCTCCCAAAGGCAAACCCCAGCTGAGCACCGAGCAGATCGCATTGCTCTCATGGTGGATCGATCAGGGCGCGCCTGCGGATAAAAAAGTGGCAGAACTGACGGTCTCCGAGCAGGTGAAACCGGCCCTTGCATCGCTGGGCGGCGGTTCCGCGACGGGAGGATCGGGCAAAGCCAAACAGAAAGAATCGGCGATTGCGACATTGAAAGTAACACCTGCGAAGGAAGCTGATATTCAGGCATTGCGTAAGGCGGGGCTGATCGTCAATACATTATCACAAGATCAGAATCTGCTGGAAGTAAGTGCCGTAAATGCACCGCAGTTCAGCGACAAGGACATTGCATTGCTTTTGCCCGTTGCTGAGCAGGTAACCTGGCTGAAACTGGGCGGTACCAAAATCACCGACGGCGGATTGAAGGAAATAGGGAAATTAAAGAACCTGACAAAACTTCACCTCGAACACACAGGCATTACCGACCAGGTTATCGCACAGATCAAAGCATTGCCGCATTTGGAGTACCTGAATATCATCGACACTAAAATCGGAGATGCGGGATTCAAAAATATCGCGGCGCTGAAAGGATTGCGCTCGATCTACGTCTGGCAATCGGCCGTCACAGACAGTGCCGTGGCGCAAACAGCCCGCCAAAATGCAGGACTACAAATCGTAAACGGTTTTAGCGAAGCCGAAGTAGCCCAATTCCTGAAAGCCGGAGACAGCACCGCCACCAAACCGGTCGCGACGAAGAAGTAGGCAGGTGTTGTCAATCATTCACTCATTCAAAATTAAACATGACCCGCCGGGATTTTATTAATGCCACGACCGTTGCCTCAGCCGCTGGTGCATTCACAACCTTCGATGCGATCGCCGATTCGAGTCAGGCGCCTGCAAAGTTTGCCGATAAATTGTCGTTGAAAGTACTCGGCACCAACTGGGGCTTCCAGGGTACTACCGACCAATTCTGCGCGGCCGTGAAGAAAGAGGGGTATGACGGCATCGAAATGTGGTGGCAGGGATCAAAGGACAAGCAGAAAGAACTGTTTGACGCATTAAAAAAGCATGATCTCGAAGTAGGTTTTCTCTGCGGCTCCGGTGAGCGCGATCATAAGGCGCATTTGAATGCATTCAAATCCCAGATCGACGCTGCTACAACGCAATGGCCCGTCAAGCCGCTTTACATCAATTGCCACAGTGGCCGCGACCATTTTACCTACGAGCAAAACAAGGCATTTATAGACCATACCACCGACGCGGCGACGAAAAGCGGCATTCCTATTTACCATGAAACCCACCGCGGACGCATGCTTTTTGCCGCGCATATAGCCCGCAACTTCATTGAAAAGAACCCTGCATTGAGGCTCACGCTAGATATTTCGCATTGGTGCAATGTGCACGAGAGCCTTTTGCAGGACCAGGAGGAAACCGTTCAGCTCGCGCTTGCCCGCGTGGGGCATATCCACTCGCGCGTAGGCCACGAGGAAGGCCCGCAGGTGAACGACCCGCGTGCGCCCGAGTGGGAAGCTGCCTTAAAAGCACATCTGGCCTGGTGGGACAAAGTGGTGGAATATAAGGTCAAAAGCGGTGAAACGCTGACAATCCTGACCGAATTCGGGCCGCCGAATTACCAGCCTACGGTACCGTTTACGCACCAGCCGCTGTCGGATCAGTGGGGTATTAATGTGCATATGATGCATTTGTTAAGAAAGCGGTATTTGAAATAAAACACGACGGGAAGGCTGGACTTGCACGTCCATTTTTCTCTAACTTGCGGTGTTTTAAATCAACGACTCTATGAAAAACACACACTTCCTGCTGGCCCGGGAAGAATCCGATGTCCGTAAAACGTTCCTGGGCGCATTTGTAGCCCATATTGATGGAGGCAAGGCAACGTCTGTCAAAGATTTCCACGAGCAGATCGCCGCTTCCATGCAGTTTCCCGATTATTCAGGAAAAAACCTCGATGCACTCGACGAAATGCTCAACGACCTCGAATGGATCGACGAAAAGAAGGTGATTATCTACATCGACCGCTCGGCCGAATGGCTTTCGAAAGAAAAATCCGATGAAAAGCTGCTGACGATCATCGACATTTTCGACGCTACCGCCGAAGACTGGAAGTGGCTCGACGAGGAAGAAGAAGGTGTCTCGAAAAAGGAGCTGCACATCGTTTTCCAGGACTCCGCCCGTATCCGCACCCTGCTCGAAGATCAGGAAATCCCGTTCGATACGCTCGACTGAATGGTCATTTGTGGTCATGTGTAGTAAGATACAGTCAGGTGTTGTTTTGTATTGGAGGAGATTTTGACCTGCATCACGACAATCCCTGACAATAAATGACCACTTCCTGACTACACCTGAAGTTTCAGATCCCTGCGCCACTGAACGTATCCGATGACCGCCAGAATGAGGAACACTGCGTACAAAATGGCAGTCAGGTGCAGGTCTTTGTAAAAGTACATGACCACATAGGCGGCGTCGGCGACGATCCATATGAGCCAGTTTTCGAGGTATTTGCGGGCCATCATCCATTGACCGATCAGGCTCGCGATGGTGAGCGCGGAATCGGCGTAGGTGAGGCTGGCATTGGTGAATTTGCCAAGTAAAAAGCCCCAGGAGAGCGTTATGGCGATAAATATCAATCCAAAAACCGGGTAGAGCTTTGCAGGCGTGTGCGTTACGCGTACTCCGTCGTGGTTCTGGCCGCCGAATTTCCACAGCCACCACCCGTAAATGCTCGTCAGAAAATAGTAGCCCTGCAAGCCCATATCGGCGTACAATCTTACCTGCCAGAAAACCACCCCGTACAAAACCGCGTTGATGATCCCGAAAAGCCAGCCGAGCACATTCTGGCGGGTGTTGAGGTAAACGCAGATGGCGCCGGTGATGAAACCGAGGATTTCGAGCAATGTCGTGGATAGGCCGGCGAGGGAAACAGGTTGGTTGAGCCAGTCGGTCATGAGGGAGTTTTGTTGGGAAAAGGTAAAAATAAAATGATCTGCCCGATTTTTTCACGGAATGTTTTAAGGCTATTTTTGTAGCCCGGCTGGTTGCAGCAACAAAATGCGCCCGGCTGTTGTTATTTGTTTTGCCGGTCGGGAAAATTCCCGAAACGGCTTTTTGCGTTTAGATTCACTGCGGTTGGCGCCGCATAGCGATTGAATATAATTTTGGAAGTTAAAGACTTATTAACACTATACGGAGGCGACAGTTACCTGGATGTGCTGAGCGCGCAGATAGCCTCAAAGGACGCGGAAGCGGCACATGTGCAGATCAAGGGATTGGTAGGAAGCCTCGACGCCGTCATTGCGGCCGCGGTACAGCACAGGAAAAAAACGCCGGCATTGTACATCCTCAGCGATCGCGAGGAAGCCGCCTATTTTCAGAATGACCTGCAAAACTTGCTGGGCACTACTGAGGTTCTTTTTTATCCTACTTCCTATAAAAGGCCTTACCACTACGAAGAGGTGGACAATGCCAACGTGCTCATGCGCGGGGAGATTTTGAACAAACTCAGCGCAAGCCGCAGCACGCCGGTGCAGATCGTAACTTATCCGGAAGCATTGTTCGAGCGGGTTATCAACAAGCGCTCGCTACGTGCGAATACCTTTTCAGTGAAAGTCGGCGAAAAGCTCGATCCCGCATTCCTGACCGAATTTCTGAACAGCTACGGTTTCGAGATTACCGATTTCGTATTCGAAGCAGGGCAATTTTCCGTTCGTGGGGGTATTCTCGACGTGTTTTCGTTTGCCAATGAGCATCCGTTCCGGATTGAGCTTTTTGGGGATGAGGTGGAAAGTATCCGCTCCTTCGATCCCGATACGCAGCTTTCGATCGAAAGCGCGAGGCAGATCAATATCGTGCCCGATATTCAGCAAAAACTTTCGCACGAAACGCGCGACTCGTTCCTGAGCTTCTTCGGCGACGATACTGCGATATGGTTCAAGGATACGGAACTGACTCTGGAAGTCATTGAAAAGTGTTTTGAAAAAGCTGAAAAAGCACTGGAAGAAGTAACGGGTGGCGGCGTGCAGATCGTTTCCAGTCCGCAGGAGCTGTTCGAAACGCGACGCGGCTTTCTAAATCAGGTCAAAAAATTCAAAACAGTTGAATTTGGCAAAAAATCCTATTTCAAGACGGAAAGTAAGCTGCCTTATTCTTCCAAACCCCAGCCTTCGTTTAACAAGGATTTTAAAAGGCTTTTGGATGATCTGTCTGAAAATCAAAACAAAGGCTATGTCAATATCATCGTCGCCGAGCAACCCAAGCAGCTCGACAGGCTGGAAAGGATTTTCGAGGACCTCGATCCGTTCGTGAAGTTCCGGCCGATGCACATTTCGCTTCGGGAGGGTTTTGTGGACGATAATATGAAAGTGGCGTGCTATACCGATCACCAGATCTTCGCCCGTTTTCATAAATACCGCCTGAAAGAAAAATTCAGCAAATCGAAGGCGATGACCTTGAAGGAACTCAAATCCTTGCAGGTAGGCGATTTCGTGACCCACGTCGATTACGGTATAGGCCGGTTTGCAGGTATGGAGCGTAAGGATGTGAACGGCAAGGAGCAGGAAGCGGTACGGCTAATTTACCGCGACAATGATCTGCTCTACGTGAGTGTGCATAACCTGCACAAGATCGCAAAATATACGGGCAAGGAGGGCACCCCGCCGACGATGAGCAAGCTGGGCTCGGGTGAATGGGAGGCCAAAAAATCGAAGGTCAAGAAGCAGCTGAAAGACATTGCGCATGAGCTCATCGCATTGTACGCCAAGCGCCGCCAGGCACCCGGTTTTCCGTTTTCGAAGGACAACTATTTGCAAACGGAGCTGGAATCTTCCTTTATATATGAAGACACGCCCGACCAGGCGACTGCTACTGCCAATGTGAAGGATGATATGGAGAAAGGGCACCCGATGGACCGCCTCGTATGCGGGGATGTGGGTTTTGGTAAAACTGAAATCGCGATTCGTGCGGCATTCAAGGCGGTTTGCGACAGCAAGCAAGTGGCGGTACTCGTGCCTACGACCATTCTGGCGATGCAGCATTTCAAGACTTTCAGCGACCGCCTCGCCGATTTTCCGGCGCGGGTGGGTTATATCAACCGTTTTAAATCAGCGAAAGAAATCAAGGAAACGCTGAAAGATGCGGAAGAAGGCAAGATCGATATTCTGATTGGTACCCACCGGATTCTGAACAAAGATGTGAAATTTAAAGACCTGGGGCTGCTGATCGTCGACGAAGAGCAGAAATTTGGGGTAAAAGCAAAAGACCGCTTGAAGGAAATGCGCGTGAACGTGGACGTGCTCACGCTTACTGCGACGCCGATTCCGAGAACACTGCATTTCTCGCTCATGGGCGCACGCGACCTTTCGGTCATTGCAACACCGCCGCCTAACCGCCAGCCTGTTACGACGGAAGTGCATACTTTCAGCGAAGAATTCATCCGCGATGCCATCAGTTTCGAGGTGCAGCGCGGCGGGCAGGTCTTCTTCGTGCATAACCGCGTGAATGACATCGAATCCATTGCGAATATTATCCTGCGTCTCGTGCCGGACGTCCGCATTGGCGTGGCGCACGGGCAAATGGAGGGTGATAAGCTGGAAAAAGTGATGATGAACTTCATCGAAGGCGAGTACGACATCCTCGTTTCAACGAACATCATCGAATCGGGGATCGATATTGCGAATGCGAATACCATTATCATAAACTCCGCGCATATGTTCGGGCTTTCGGACCTGCACCAGATGCGCGGCCGCGTGGGGCGCTCGAACCGCAAGGCATTTTGTTACCTGCTCACCCCGTCCGTTTCGACGCTGGCGAGCGATTCGCGTAAACGTTTACAGACGTTGGAAGAGTTTTCCGACCTGGGCGACGGATTTAAGGTAGCGATGCGCGACCTCGACATTCGCGGTGCCGGCAACCTGCTGGGCGCCGAGCAAAGCGGTTTTGTGAATGATCTGGGTTATGAATTGTACCATAAAATGTTGGATGAGGCCGTTCAAGAGCTCAAAAGCAATGAATTCAAGGACTTGTTCGAGGGAGTGTTCAGCCTGCCGAAAAAACTGGTTCCGGACACGCAGATCGAGACTGATTTTGCAACATTGATCCCGGATGATTATGTTAAAAATATTTCCGAGAGGCTGTCGTTATATACCCGCCTCGACAATATCGAGACGGAGGATGAGCTAGGCAAATTTGAAAAGGAAATCCTAGATCGTTTCGGCCCGGTGCCGCATGAGGTGCAGGATTTGTTAAAAACGGTGCGTTTGCGTTGGGAAGCAGAGGCTTTGCAGTTTGAAAAACTGACTTTGAAAAGCAATACGATGAAAGGCTACTTCGTTACTTCGCAGAACGACGAATTCTTTCAGTCGGCCAAGTTCGGGCAGGTGATCGATTATATTAAAAAACACCCCAGACAAATTTCACTTAAAGATCAGAAAGGCAAGCTGATATTGATTTGTGAGGAGGTAAAAAGCATTGATCAGGCGCGCCAGGTGCTCATGGAAATGACCCAGTAGAAAACAGGCCTCCATTACCTGATAATTGATTTTTGAAAATAATATCGATTGATTTCATACATTTGCGGTTTCGCATACTATAAAATACCAAACACTTAAGTCACTTTAAAGCAATGATTTGCATGCAAAAGATGGGTACCCGGTCGATCGCGTTGATTCTGATTGTGTTATTAGCGGCTACTGCGTGTAGTAAAAAGAAGCCAACCAGCTTGAAACCTGGGAAAACCAGCTCCAAAACCGGCTTGGCTTACAACGGTAAAGACGGGTTTGAAGTAAAGCAATATAAAGCTTTGCCAGCCGGTCCGGACCTTGTGTACATCGAAGGTGGCCGTTTTACGATGGGTTCGTTGGAAGAGGATGTGATGACGCGCCGGGATAACCCCAAAAGGACCGTCAGTATCCAATCATTCTACATGGATCAGACGGAAGTGGCAAACGTCCACTACCTCGAATATCTGAATGCGGTCCAGAGAGATTCTTCGGAAGAGTTTTACAGCAAAGCACTACCCGATACAAATGTTTGGTTTAACGAATTGTCATTCAACGACTCTTATGTGACCATGTACCTCCGTCACCCGGGCTTCCGTTTGTACCCTGTAGTAGGTGTGTCATGGGTACAGGCCAACGACTACTGTGCATGGCGTACTGCCGCTGTCAGCATGGCTAACAATAAAGCCGGTGCAGCTGCCGCAGGTGGCGCTAAAAAGAAAAGAGGATTCTCATTTGGCAAGAAGAAGAAAGCAGAAGGTGAAGCAGTAGCCGCCGCTCCCGATGCGCCAGCTCCACAACTCAGAATCGAAAGTGGTTACGTAATGCCTCCATATCGCCTTCCAACAGAAGCTGAATTTGAATACGCAGCTATGGCGATGATCGGGACACAATATTCGGACGAGAACCAGGCTAATTCAAGAATTTATCCATGGGATGGTTCTACAATGCGCCAGCCACGTGGCCGCAAGCAGGGAACTATGCTTGCGAACTTTAAACGTGGTCCTGGTGACTATGCGGGTATTGCCGGTAAATCAAATGATGGAGCGATTATTACACAAGAAATTCGCTCATATCCGGCTAACGACAATGGTCTTTACGACATGGCTGGTAACGTAAGCGAATGGGTTTACGACGTGTACCGTCCGCTTTCCAACTCCGACGTAAACGATTTGAACTCGTTCCGTCGTGACGGCTATCAGGATGAAGCCAAAAATTACGATACCAAGAACAGCAACTCCATGGTTGACGACAAGCTGAGAGTTTATAAAGGAGGTTCATGGTCTGACGTTGCTTACTGGTTGTCTCCGGGAACACGCCGTTACATGGATCAGGACTCAGCTACCGCCATGGTTGGTTTTCGTTGCGCAATGATCGCGACCGGAACTCACAAGGAGTAAGGTTTTAAAATATATCAATCAAAAAGCCGCTGTTCTCTCGAATGGCGGCTTTTTGATTTTAATGCTGTGCCAATGCGATGGTCATAATGTGGAAGCGCCGGCAGCCGGTAGCTAAAAGTGCCCGCACGCATTCTTCGAGTGTGGCTCCGGTGGTGAGCACATCGTCGATCAGGATCACGCTGCCGGGGCAAAAGCCCGGCCGGATGGCAAATACACCCTGGACATTCTCCCGTCTCTCCATTTTGGTTTTGCCTGTCTGCGTAGCGGTATACCTGATCCGCTCCACCATCGCTCCCGACCATGGTATGCCCGTTGCCTGCGAAAAACCCTGGGCCAGCAAATCGCTCTGATTGTAGCCACGCTGCCTGCTCTTTTTTTGATGCAGCGGAATGCTTAGGATAATCTCCGCATCGGGCAATTGTCCCGAAGCCTTCAGTTCCTGTCCGAACATGTAGCCGAGCAATATCCCTACGTCCTTATTCCCTTTATATTTCAATGCATGCAACAGCTTTTGCACCTTGCTTCTTTTTGTAAACAACAAAAAAGAATGCGCAGAGAGCACTTCGGGGAGGTTGACGAATTTGTATTGCAACGATTCGCTATGGAGGCTGTTAGAACCTATTCGTGGTAATGAAATGCGGCAGAGCGTGCAGATAGTGGCCTCATTGCCCTGCAATACCTGGCTGCAACTTTCGCAGCAGCGGGGGAATAGCAGGTCGGCAAAATCGCGGAGTAGTTGTTTCAGGTTCATATTTGTGTGTTTTGATGAGTGAATTTCAACCTGTCTGAATACCTTTGCACGACAAAAATCAATCGCCGCCGCCTATGACAACGCTGATCGTAAATGCCCAGGTCGTAAATGAAAACCAGGTTCAGTATTTAGACGTAATAATTGAAAATGGTCACATTAAAAAAATCGAACGGGACTTGCAGCATGTGCAGGCGGACAGGGTGATTGATGCAAAGGGGCTTTTCCTGATGCCCGGCGTGATCGACGATCAGGTGCATTTCCGCGAGCCTGGTCTTACGCATAAGGCCAATATTTACACCGAATCGAAAGCGGCCGTTGCCGGCGGGGTTACTTCCTTCATGGAAATGCCCAACACCGTACCCAACACGCTGACGCAACAGTTGCTGGAAGACAAATACCAGATCGGTGCCAATACTTCCCTCGCGAATTACTCCTTCTTCATGGGCGCGTCGAACGACAATTACGACGAGGTAATGCGGACGGATCCCACTCAGGTTTGCGGGATTAAGATATTCATGGGCTCGTCCACGGGAAACATGCTTGTAGATGCGCCGGAAGTATTGGAAAAGCTTTTCTCCAATGCACCATGCATTATTGCGACGCATTGTGAGGATGAACCGACTGTGAAGGCCAGAATGGCGTATTTCAAGGAGAAGTATGGCGATGATGTGCCTTACGACATTCATGCTTTGGTCAGAAATGAAGAAGCCTGCCTTAAATCATCTACATTCGCATCCTCCCTCGCGCACAAGCACGGTACGAGGCTCCATATCCTGCATATTTCGACTGGCGACGAGGTGCATTTATTTGAAGTAGGCACGAGAAACAACGGTAAGATTTTGCTGGCAAATGGTCAGCCTAAACTCGTGACAGCCGAAGCCTGCGTGCACCATTTGTGGTTCGATGCGGAAAATTACCGGAGATTGGGCAACGAAATCAAATGCAACCCGGCTATCAAAGCCCCGCATCATAAGGAGGCGATCCTGCAAGCAGTGCTGGATAACCGCATCGATGTGATCGCGACCGACCACGCGCCGCATACCGTTGAAGAAAAGGCGCAGCACTACTGGCAGGCGCCATCAGGCTTGCCGCTTGTGCAGCATACTTTGAATGTAATGCTGGAATTAAACAGGGCAGGTAAGATTTCTATCGACCGCGTAGCTGAGAAAATGAGCCACGCCGTGGCCGATTGCTTCGATATTCGCGACCGGGGATACATTCGGGAAGGTTACTGGGCAGACCTGATCCTGGTAGACCTGAATGCGACGACCGAAGTTGATGCATCCAATATTTACTCCAAATGCGGCTGGTCGCCATTTGACGGGACTGAGTTCCATTCACGCATTACCCATACATTCGTGTCGGGGCACCTGGCTTATGAAAACGGTAAATTTGATGAAACGGTGAAAGGAAAGCGGTTAGCTTTTAGCCGCTAGGTAATCGTAGTAGTTCTGGATCACGTTCAGATCAGCCTCTGTCCAGTCGAGGGTAGGAAGGTCATCGGGGTACATCCAGAGGATCTGCTCGTGTTCTGTCAGGATAAAATTAGTGGTTTTCACTTTGCACACGAATGGTACCAGCACAATCTCCCGCCATCCCTGGTCTTTGGAAGTCTCAGGAAGTTTATCGACTATCTCAACGGATACATTGAGTTCTTCCATGATCTCACGGAAGAGAGCTTGCTCGTCTGTTTCGCCTTTTTCGAGTTTTCCACCCGGGAATTCCCATTGGAGGGGGAAGGACAAAGCCGCGCTACGCTGCCCGGCGAGTACTTTTCCATCATGTTCAATCACAGCACAGGGCACTCTCACTACTAACTTTTCGGAAACCAGTACTTCGATCATAGGAGGCGGTTACGCTAATTCACCGCAAAATTACTATTTCTACACTTAACTTGTATCTGATTGCTAAAACTTCTTAAAAAGTTAACGCTCAGAACAGTTCGCCCGAGCGATGGCGTGGCAGAATGCCGAGATGCCTGAAAGCTTTTTCTGTTACTTCACGTCCGCGTGAAGTACGTTTGATATAGCCCTCCTGGATCAGGAATGGCTCGTATACCTCTTCTATCGTGTCGGCTTCCTCCCCGCACGCAGTGGCAATGGTCGATAGCCCGACCGGCCCGCCTTTGAATTTTTGAATAATGGTACTCAAAATGCGGTTGTCCATCTCGTCCAGCCCGTTTTGATCCACATCCAATGCCAGCAATGCCATTTCCGCGATCGCTACCGTTATACGCCCGTTGCCTTTCACCTGGGCAAAATCGCGGGTACGCCGCAGCAGGTTGTTCGCAATACGGGGCGTTCCCCGACTTCTTCTCGCAATTTCATAGGCAGCATCGTCTTCCAGCGGCGTTCCGAGAATGGCAGCCGAACGTTTCAGAATGGACGTAAGCAGCTGCGCATCATAATATTCCAGCCTCGCATTGATCCCGAACCTCGCACGCAGGGGCGATGTGAGCATACCCGCGCGCGTGGTGGCGCCTATGAGCGTAAATGGGTTCAGGCCGATTTGTATGCTGCGCGCATTCGGCCCGGAGTCGAGCATAATATCGATCTTGTAATCCTCCATCGCCGAATAAAGGTATTCCTCCACGACGGGGTTCAGGCGGTGAATTTCGTCGATGAAAAGCACATCGTGCTCCTGCAAATTGGTAAGCAACCCGGCCAGGTCGCTGGGTTTGTCAAGCACAGGGCCGGAAGTGATTTTGATACCAGCACCGAGCTCATTGGCAATGATGTTCGACAATGTGGTTTTGCCCAAACCCGGAGGGCCGTGCAGCAACACGTGATCGAGCGCGTCGCCGCGTTGGCGGGCGGCGAGCACAAATATTTTCAGGTTCTCGAGAATCTTTTCCTGCCCGGTAAAATCTTCAAAAGACAGCGGCCGCAATGCGCGTTCAATGTCTTTATCAGTATTTGAAAGATTTTCTTTATCTCCGGACAGATAATCCTGGCGCATAGTCGGTTGAACAGATAGTGAAAACCAGCCGTCCCGTTCAGTGGCGGCTGGTTTGATATTATTTAACCAAAAATAACTGTTTTAATCTGCAAAAGGAAAGCCTACCGGATCACCATCACCGACCCGCGCTTGGTAATCGGGTTGCGTTCGGGATAATAGAGCGCTTCGTAGGAAATGGTGTAAGGATAGGCGCCAGGCTGCACTTTCAGGCCTTTGTAAGTCCCGTCCCAACGTGCCTCTATATCGGTAGTTGCAAAAATAACCTCACCCCAGCGATTGTAAATGCGCATTGAAAAATTGGTATAATACGCCCCGAACACTTGCAGGATCTCATTATGGCCTTCGCCGTCGGGTGTAAATGCATCTGGAATAAAGAACCGCGGTTCGCATTTGTCAACGACTTCGGTCGATTGCTCGGTCACGCAGCCTTCCTTATTAGTGGCGCGCACGACGTATTTTCCTTCCTGGTTGACGGTAATCGTCCGCGTAGTATCGCCCGATGCCGGCCATAGATATGAGTACGGTCCTTGCCCTGCGGCATCCAGTATCACCGATTGTCCGTCCGGAATACAAATGAAGTTCTCAGGGGCCAGGCCCAGTATCGGTGACGGCAGCTCACCCACTTTGATAGTATCCGAATTGTAGCAGTCATTTCTGTCTTTCACTACCACACTATATTGGCCGGGCTGGCCAATCGTCACTTCACGGGTGTCTTCGCCGGTGCTCCATTTGTATTCGATCCAACGGTCGCTCTGCACGCGAAGTACAATGGAGCTATCGCGGCACAAGGTGGTGTCGGGACCTATCGAGAAAGCTGGCGGCTTGCGTAAGGTGATCTCGATCGTGTCGGCTGCGTAGCAATCGCCTTGCGGGCCGTTGAATGCGATGGCAATGTAGCGGCCCGTTGCAGTGGCGTTGTAAGTGCGGCCACGGCCAACGACCCGCCCCCGGTTGATCCAGGCATAAACTTCTGCATTGACCTTCATATCCAACGGTACAAAAGCGCCGCAGGTGTCTTTGTCAGGGCCAAGGTCGATGTTCGAAGGTGTTTCATAAATGGTAACCTCCTGGACAATCGTCGTGTCGGTACATTTGTTGGTGGCGCGCATGGCAACCATATAGGTGCCTGGCTGGGTGTAGGTGTAGGTTGCCTGCTGTTGCTTGGAAGGTGCTGTAAACTGGCCATTTCCTAGAAAATCCCATGAATAGCTGTCCTCGATGGGGTCACACATCGGGCTGGCCTGGAATGTCGTAGGTTCATTCGTACAGAACCCGTCGGCTTCGAACCCAGGCCCGGAAGATTCCTGGGTGAAATCCTGAACCATATTTGGAAGACCCAACTGGCTTTTCTTACCGCCCAGGCTCGCTCCGTCACGCTCATAGTCTACGCCCGTTAACGAGTTTCCCTCCGGCTCACCGATTACCGCGAGGTATTCGCTGCCTTCAATAGCCATGTAAATTTTGCCATCCGGCGCGAATTGCAATGCACCGTATTTCTGTGTGGCGGAACTGTCGATCGTAATGGCCGTTTCAATTACCAGACTGTCGGGCAGGGACAAATCATATTGTTTCAGCAAGGAGCTCGTGCCATTCTCCCCCTGGAAGGAAACGTACATTTTTTCCCCGCTAGGTGAGAATTCGATACCGTAAGCAATGGGGGGAGCGGGGCCGAGGTCCATTGTTTTTTTGTAGGTCAATGTTCCGGTAGAGTCATTGAAACTGAACAGCTCTACATAATTTCTCGCGGGACCCGGAATGACTACTGCCAGCTGGCGTTCACCCGTGGTACTGTCGGGCGACGAAAATTTCATATAACCCTCGGCTTTGTTAAGGCTGTCGTGCACCATACCCAGTTCAGGTGCAGCTACTTCGACAAGGCCGCCTTCGTTAGCGTGGAAAATGCGGAATTTGTTGGTGCCATAATCATGCGACACGACCCAGTAAGTGCTGTCGCGGTCGTTACGGACGGAGGCAATACGCTCGGTAGTGGGTTGTTGTAAAGTGGTATTCTGCTCGATAATGGCGCCGAGACCATTGTTGCGGCGCATATCCACGACACTCACAGTCAGCAACTTTTCGCCATTAATATCCGAAGTTGTGAATACATTATATAGGTACTCGCAGCCTTTACACGTCGGCTGGGGCACTATCAGAACCGATTGCGTCGAATTCGGACTTCCTTTCATGGGCACACAGGTGCCCGTAAAGCAAGGCATTACGTCCCCGTTCTTGTTCCAGATCGTGATACCATCGGAATAAAAGAGTAGTTGGCCCTTCGAATTCGCAATGGACGAGGTGCCTTCGGGGGTATTCAGTTTACCATCTGTAATGGGTGTGGGAGGTGTATTGGAAAAATCAAGACCTGCATTGCCGCCGAAGTACCATTTGGAGCCCTCCTGCGCGGCAGGTTCCATACAGATCTTGACATTGATCCTGTCCTGGATCTTGCAGCCATTCGGCAAGATTACTTCCACTGAATAGCAGCCCGAACTATCGACTTTCAAGGTTTGGGTGGTGTCGCCCTTGGGATACCAGACATACTTTGCACCACTCGGCGCGCCGTTGGGATAGGGGTCGAGGATCAGCGTGTCGCCTTTACAAATGGTGGTATCCTGGCGCCATTCCTGAAATGCGGGAGGTAGCTCGCCGATCTGAACTACCTGGGAAACAGTTTCGGAAGCCCCGCTTTTTAAGGTACGGACGAGTGTAACCGTGTAAGAACCGGGAGCCATGTAGGAATGTTGCGGATTGCGCCGTGTATCGGTGGACCCGCCTTCCCCGAAGCTCCATTGCCATTTGGTAGCAGTACTGAGTGTATCCCTGAACGAAGTAGAGTCCGCTTCGCAATCGGGGTTCTGCATACACTGTCCTTGTACCAGAAAGGGCGTCTGTGCCAATGCACTTGCGCCGAAGAGGAGCGTGAGCAGGCAGAGGACATAAAAAAATCGGTGGTATCTATTATAAAATCGCCCCATGTTTCGTTACTTGTTCAAACACCCCTAGCCGTCTCATCGAATATTCAGATTACCCGACATTACTAACGAAAATAAAATGTTAAAATTTTGTGCGGTAATGTCGTAAAAACCACTCTAATTTGAATATTAATACGCAATTTGAGGATAATTTGTGAAATTAATCAGGTAATTTTTTTGAGCCCGGGATGGGGCCGTTTTTCGTAAGCGGCAAGCCGATAAATCTATGATCAAGCGTTTACTTCCTCTCTTCATACTGACACTGCTTTGCCTGAAAGGTTGGAGCCAGGATCCGCAATTTTCGCAGTTCTATGCGAACCCATTGTACCTGAACCCGGCATTGGCCGGAGGTGCCCTGGCGCCCCGTGCAACGATTAATTACCGCAACCAATGGCCTTCATTGTCGGCCAACTTCGTAACGACTTCTTTCGGAGCAGATGTGTTCCTGCCCAATTTTAACAGCGGTCTGGGCGTGCTGGTAACCATGGATAGCCAGGGGCTCGGAAACCTAAAATCTACCGAGGCCGCCTTGCAATACTCCTATCAGATCCAGTTCAATGAACTTACTTCGCTGCGTCTGGGCATCCAGGGCGGTTTTGCCTCGCGGACGCTCGATTATTTCGGATTGACGTTCGGGGATCAATATAATAATGGCGGGTTAACGGGTCAGCCTTCGGAAGATCCATTCGCAAAAGGCGGCCCTAATGTGTTCTACGCCGATTTTGGTGCGGGCGCAATGTTGTATTCCGACTGGTATTGGGCAGGCATTTCTGCACATCACCTCAACCGCCCCGACCAGGCGTTTTCGGGCCTTACCCAGGCCCGATTGCCTGTGAAAGCCAGCTTGCAGGCGGGTTTGCGCATTCCATTTGCCGGTTACACATTCCTGGGGGATGAGATTGATAAGGAAAAGACGATCTCTCCTGCTATCATGTATAAAAAGCAGGGCAAATACGATCAGTTTGACGCTGGTATGTACGTAACCATCGAGCCGCTGGTAATCGGCGCGTGGTACCGCGGGATTCCGTTCAAAAAGTACGAGCAGAATATCAATAACCACGAGTCGCTGATATTCCTGGCAGGTTATAGACAGGATAAATTTTCAATCGGTTATAGCTACGACCTTACCATTTCTACATTAGGTGCAGGCAGCGGCGGGGCACATGAGATCTCGCTTTCCTATGTTTTTGCACCGTTGGAGTCAAAACCAAAACGTCCGAAAGCCCGCAAGCGCCAGCTTTCCTGTCCGAAATTCTGACAAGCTGCGAAAAAAATTAGTGGTATAGGGTATAGGGTAAACTTTGTTCAGCGAAGTCTTTTCTGATGGTTATTCACTTAAAAAGGACGTCAGAATCGATATGCCGAACTACCGAAACCTCAATTCCCTATTTACCATTATGCTCCTGCTCGTCGTTGCATTGAACGCGGTAGCAGCTAAGCGGGAATTTTACGAAATCAAGATTTACCATCTCAAAAATGCAGAACAGGAAGCGCGCGTCGAGGCGTTTCTGAAAGACGCGTATGTGCCTGCAGCACACCGTGCAGGCATTAAGAATGTGGGTGTTTTCAAGCCGGTGCCTACCGATACTATGGCTGGTAAGCTCATTTACGTCTTTACGCCGCTCAAATCCCTGGACCAGCTTCTTACATTACCCAAAACTTTGGATAAGGATGCGACCTACGCGTCAGCCGGTAAGGACTATATCGACGCGAACTACAAAAATCCGCCGTATGCGCGATTTGAATCGATCATTTTGCAGGCATTCACCGAGATGCCCATGCACGCGAAGCCGAACCTGACCGGTCCGAAAAGCCAGCGCGTTTACGAAATGCGCAGTTATGAAGGCCATACCGAAAAAATTTACCAGAATAAGGTGAAGATGTTCAATGCGGGTGGCGAGGTGCCGTTGTTTGTAAGGCTGGGTTTTAATGCGGTGTTCTACGGCGAAGTGATTGCTGGGAGCCACATGCCGAACCTGATGTACATGACTACTTTTGAGGATAAGGCATCGCGTGATGCGCATTGGAAATCCTTCACCGAGGATGCCGAATGGAACAAGCTGAAAGTAAATCCGGAGTATCAGAACAACGTCTCAAAAAACACCAGCTTCTTCTTGTATCCCACCGAATATTCGGATATATAGCATCCGAAACGGTTCGAAGTCATTTTGAAATGATGAACCAGGGCAGTTTCCTCTTTGGAACGGCCGGTTCATCATTTTTTTTGTTTAAAAACCCAACATTATGAAAGCCGCTATTTTAAAAAACCTGCATGAGCCGCTGGTGATAGAAGCAACCCAGAAGCCGAATCCGGGCCCGGGGGAAGTGCTCGTAGAAGTGAAAGCCGCGTCGCTTAACCACCGCGATGTGTGGATACAAAAAGGGCTCTACCCGCGCATTACTACCCCGATAATCCCCGGTTCCGACGGTGCGGGCATTGTGACGGAAGTGGGTGATGGTGTTGCAAAAAGCTGGATAGGGAAGGAAGTGATCATTAATCCCTCTCAAAACTGGGGCGATAACCCTGATTTCTACAACGAAGACCATAAAATTCTCGGTCTTCCGGATAACGGCACATTTGCGGAGTATGTAAAAACGGAAGCAAAATATCTGGCGGAAAAACCGGCGCATTTGACGTTCGAAGAGGCCTCGGCGTTGCCGCTAGGCGGGCTCACGGCCTGGCGCTCGCTGATGACGCGTTGCCGGTTCCGGGCGGGTGATCGCGTGCTCGTGACGGGCGCGGGCGGGGGTGTGGCGCTTTTTGTCGTTCAGTTTGCCATTGCTGCGGGCGCGGAAGTGTGGGTAACGTCCGGCTCCGACCAGAAAATACAGAAAGCAATTGAAATGGGAGCAAAAGGCGGGATCAATTATAAAAACCCCACCTGGTTCCGCGACCTGCTCGTGAAGGCCCGCGGGCCGAAAACCGGTTATTTCAATGTGATCATCGACAGTGCAGGCGGTCCCGGCTTTGCAAAACTGATCGATATTGCCGCGCCCGGTGCGCGCATTTGCTTCTACGGCGGCGGAACGGGCAACATTACCGACATTGTTCCGGCGAAAGTGTTTTTCAAACAACTCAATATTTACGGCAGCACAATGGGTACCGAGCAGGAGTTCGCCGATATGGTGCAATTTGTCAATGAAAAGCGGATCGTGCCTATCATCGACAAGGTATTACCGCTGGAAGAAGCCGAGCAGGCGCTCCGGTATATGGACTCCGGCCAGCAGTTCGGTAAGATCGTACTTTCGGTATAAAGCTATTTTCGGACCGCTTCGATCGCGGCGCGGACGCTTCCATGCGCATCGAGCAGCGATTGTGCCTCGTCGGGCGAGATATTCAGCTCATCAATGATCATATTCAACGCCCTGTTGACCAGTTTTTCGTTGGTGAGCTGCATATCCACCATTTTATTTCCCTTCACCTTCCCCAGACGGATCATTACCGAAGTTGAAATCATATTAAGGGCCAGTTTCTGAGCTGTACCGGATTTCATTCTCGTGCTCCCGGTCAAAAACTCGGGGCCAACCACTATTTCCACGGGGTATTCGCAGGCTTTGGCCACTGCCGATCCGTCGTTGCACACCACGCAGCCGGTCAGCAAACTCGCACTGCGCGCTTCATTCAAACCGCCGATCACGTAAGGCGTGCGGCCTGAGGCAGCTATTCCTATTAATGTATCATTTTCGTTGGGGGCGTAAACCGCAAGATCTTTCCACGCCTGGTTCCAGTCGTCCTCGGCGTTTTCAACAGCCTTGCGAATGGCCGTGTCGCCTCCTGCGATAATCCCGACTACGAGATCGAACGGCACGCCAAATGTGGGCGGGCATTCCGAGGCGTCCACGACACCCAACCTACCGCTGGTTCCGGCACCGATGTAAAACAACCGGCCACCATTCTTCATCCTCGGGACGATCTGCTCGACCAGCGCTTCAATCTGCGGGATCGATTTCCGGACGGCATGAGGCACGGTCTGATCTTCGGCATTGATGGAGGTCAGAATGTCGTTGACACTCATTTTATCGAGATCATTGTAGTTCGAAGACGATTCGGTAGTCATCATTGTGGTTCGTGGTTTTTGGAATTCAAAATTAAATGTTTTCCGATAACGATCTCGCACCGGGAAGAAATTTGGTATTTATCATAGATTTATAACAAAAAATCCTCCCAATGTTTGGAAAATAAAAAGATAGCCTCCTAATTTGTAACACCAAGTCAAAAGCAGCGAAATTTCGCTAGACTTAAATGTTACGCTAAATGAAACTGACTCTTATCGTCCCGGTCCTAATTATCGTCACGCCCTAGGCGTGAGTGGGATGATAACACATATCTGGCACCTCACTCACCCAACCGAGTGGGGTGTTTTTATTTTAAATACAATTCACCAATGGCGACAGAATTAAACAGATTTTCGAAGACCCTGACCCAGGAAGTTACCAATCCGGCCGCACAGGCAATGCTTTATGGTATTGGTTTGAAAGAAGAAGACTTTGTTAAACCACAGATCGGGATTGCCAGCACCGGTTACGAGGGTAACCCCTGCAACATGCACCTGAACGGCTTGTCGGTGTACGTGAAGCAAGGCGTAACTGCGAATGATATGGTGGGTCTGATATTCAACACGATCGGTGTTTCGGACGGTATGACCAACGGTAACGACGGTATGCGTTATTCGCTTCCGAGCCGTGATATTATTGCGGATTCTATCGAAACAGTCGTTGCTGCTCAATGGTACGATGGCGTGATCGCGGTGGTGGGTTGTGATAAAAACATGCCCGGCGCCATTATGGCGATGGCGCGCCTGGATCGTCCTTCGATCATGGTTTACGGCGGAACGATCCGCTCGGGACATTACAAAGGACAGAAACTCGACATCGTTTCGGCATTCGAAGCACTGGGTAAGAAGTTTGCCAACAATATTTCTGACGAAGATTATAAAGGTGTAATTCAAAATTCAATTCCCGGCCAGGGTGCTTGCGGTGGTATGTATACTGCCAACACCATGGCCTCTTCGATCGAAGCAATGGGATTGAGCCTGCCGTTCAGCAGCTCTTACCCGGCTACGCACGAAGGCAAACAGGAAGAATGCAAGAAGATCGGTGCGGCCATGAAGAACCTGCTCGAACTGAACATTACTCCGAAAGATATTATTACTAAAAAGTCGCTTGAAAACGCATTGACAGTGGTAATGGCGCTCGGCGGCTCGACTAATGCGGCATTGCATTACCTCGCCATCGCACGTGCGGCCGACATTCCGTTGACATTGGATGACATTCAGGCGATTTCAGACCGCACACCGTTTATCGCGGATTTGAAACCTAGCGGTAAATATTTCATGGAAGACATCCTGGAAATCGGCGGTGTTCCTGCGGTGACGAAATATTTATATTCCAAAGGCCTGATCCACGGGGACTGCATTACTGTAACTGGTAAGACGGTTGCAGAAAACCTTGCAGAAGCTCCCGATTTGAACTTCGAGACCCAGAAAATGGTGTTCCCGATTGAAACACCTATCAAGCAGTCCGGCCACATTCAGATACTTTACGGTAACCTGGCGCCAGACGGAGCGGTTGCCAAAATCACGGGTAAGGAAGGTCTGACGTTTGATGGCGAAGCGAAAGTGTGCGAGCACGAATCGGAGATCATCGAAATGCTTTCCAAAGGCGAAATTAAAGCAGGCCACGTGGTGGTGATCCGAAATGCAGGCCCGAAAGGCGGACCGGGTATGTCGGAAATGCTGAAACCAACTTCTGCCGTAATGGGCGCAGGCCTGGGCGACAAGATCGCGCTGATCACCGACGGTAGATTTTCGGGTGGTACCCACGGTTTCGTGGTAGGACACATTACCCCGGAAGCGTTCGACGGCGGCCCGATCGCCCTCGTGAAAGACGGCGACCGCATCAGCATCGATGCCAACACCCGCGTACTGACCCTGCACATTTCCGACGAAGAAATGGCAACCCGCAAAGCAGCCTGGGTACAACCACAGCCACGCTTTACAAAAGGTATGCTTGGAAGATATATCAGAACCGTGAAGTCAGCCAGCGAAGGTTGCGTGACTGACGAAGCGTAGGAATAGCGAAGAATAAGGACAGAAATTCATCCGACTAAACAATACAGAGGTCATGGGATTTAATGAAAATCAAACTGCAACAATTCAGGCTTCGGAACCGGTGGTTTCGGTGGCCAAGCCGGAGTTGATCAATGGGTCGCATGCGGTGATCCAGTCGCTGATCGCGGAAGGGGTGAAAACCATTTTCGGCTATCCGGGCGGCGCGATTATGCCGGTGTATGATGCGATCTATGACTATCAGGATCAGGTCAACCACATTCTCGTGCGCCACGAGCAGGGCGCTGCACACGCGGCGGAAGGGTTTGCACGCATTACGGGCGAAGTCGGCGTTTGTCTGGTAACTTCCGGCCCAGGCGCGACTAACCTCGTTACCGGTATCGCCGACGCGATCATCGATTCTACGCCGATGGTCTGCATTATCGGTCAGGTTGCTTCGCATTTGCTGGGTACCGACGCATTCCAGGAAACGGACGTGATGGGGATCACCATTCCGATCACCAAATGGAATTATCAGGTTACCAATGCCGATGAGATCCCTGAAATCATTGCCAAAGCATTTTATATAGCAAAATCAGGCCGTCCGGGTCCTGTGTTGATCGATATCACCAAGGATGCACAGCAGAAACTGATGACGAAGCCTTTCGTACATAAGAAAACAGAGAAGTTGCTGAGCTATCACCCGCGCATTTCTCCAAAGGAAGAGCAACTGGCGGCGGCTGCGAAACTGATTAACCAGGCGAAACGTCCGTTCTTATTCGTAGGCCATGGGGTACGAATCTCCGGTGCAGAGCAGGAGTTGATCCGGTTCATCGAAAAAACGGATATTCCGGCGGCTTCTACTTTGCTGGGACTTTCTTCCATGTCGGTTGACCACCCTAATTACATGGGCTGGCTTGGCATGCACGGAAACTACGGTACCAACGTGCTGACCAACCAATGCGACCTCATTATCGCCGTCGGAATGCGTTTCGACGACCGCGTGACCGGTGATCTGAGCCGTTATGCGAAACAGGCGAAGGTCGTTCACATTGAAATCGATCCGGCCGAGATCGATAAGATCGTAAAAGCGGATGCGCCGGTGGTAGGCGATGCTAGAATTGCATTGGAAATGCTGCTTCCATTGGTGAATGAAAACAATCACGAAGCCTGGAAAGCGGAATTCAAGAAATACGACGCAATTGAAGACGAGAAAATCACCCAGCCGGAATTGGCTCCGACTACGGAGAAGATCAAAATGGCGGAAGTGATCCGCACGCTTTCGGATAAAACCAAAGGTGAAGCGGTGATCGTGGCGGACGTGGGCCAGCACCAGATGATGACTGCACGTTATTACCAGTTCAAGAAGCCGAGCTCTTTCATTACATCAGGCGGTTTGGGAACAATGGGTTACGCCTTGCCGGCCTCATTCGGAGCGAAAGTAGGCGCACCTGACCGTGAGGTTGTGGCGATGATCGGTGATGGATGTTTCCAGATGACCATTCAGGAGCTTGGTACCATCGCGCAAAGCGGTTTGCCGGTGAAAATCATCATCCTGAATAACAACTTCCTCGGAATGGTACGCCAGTGGCAACAGCTTTTCCACCAGAAACGCTATTCGTTCGTGGAGCTGCAAAACCCTGATTTTATCACCATTGCCAAAGGTTTCGGAATCGATGGCCATACCTGCGGAAAGCGCGAAGACCTGCATGCGTCGCTGGACAAAATGCTGGCTTCCGACAAACCTTACCTGCTGGAAGTTTTGGTGGAAAAAGAGGAAAACGTATTCCCGATGGTGCCAACAGGGGCTTGCGTAGCGGATATTCGTTTGGAATAATATAAAAGAGGAAGATATTATGACATCATACACCATTTGTGTTTTTACTGAAAACACGATCGGCATTCTTAACAAGATCACGACGATTTTCACCCGGAGACGGATCAATATCGACAGTCTGACCGTTTCTGAAACCGAGCGTAAGGGTATTTCCCGCTTTACGATCGTCATCCGTCACGAGTCGCGCGACGCGGTGGAGAAACTGGTCCGCCAGATCCGGAAGATCATCGAAGTACTGGCTGTTTTCGGGTATCTCAATGAGGATATCGCGTATAATGAAATCGCATTGTTCAAGGTTTCTACACCGATCGGCGCTAAACCGCTCGATATCGAGACGATCAACAAGACTTACAAGGCTTGGGTTGTTTACTGGCACCTCACGTACGTGATCATCCAGAAGACCGGTACGGAAGAAGAGATCTTTGAATTTTTCGACTATATCAAACCCCACGAAATCCTCGAATTTGTGAGATCGGGAAGGGTTGCGGTAAGCAAATCGCCTCAGACTCTGGTAGATTATCTGCCGGAAGCCGAATGGGAGTATTACCAATAGTCTATAAAGTTTTAGTAGTATTGTTTTTTAATTCGTAGTAAATCAATAATCCAATCAATAATCAATGGCAAAATTAAATTTCGGCGGGGTCGAAGAAGAAGTAGTAACCCGTGAAGAATTTCCACTTGAAAAAGCACGTGAAGTACTTTCTACTGAAACTATCGCTGTAATTGGTTACGGCGTACAAGGCCCAGGCCAAAGCTTGAACATGCGCGACAACGGATTCAATGTAATCGTTGGTCAGCGTAAAGGTGGTAAGTCTTGGGACAAAGCCGTTGCTGACGGATGGGTACCAGGCGAGACTCTTTTCGACATCGAAGAGGCGCTTGCAAAAGGAACTATCATTTGCTATCTTCTTTCTGACGCTGCTCAGATCGAACTTTGGCCGACTGTTAAGAAACACCTTACTGCCGGAAAATCACTGTATTTCTCACACGGCTTCGGTGTAACTTATAAGGATCAGACTGGCATCATTCCTCCTGCTGACGTGGATGTTTACCTCGTTGCTCCAAAAGGATCAGGAAC
>CBIHPQ010000031.1:0-25539 GCA_966211825.1 uncultured Dyadobacter sp.
CATAAACCTGCTCCTCTTTGGTGCTCATTACCAACGCCGTACGTTCGTGCATTTCCTGGTTGAAACGTGCAGCACGGCCCGTAAGTAAATCCGACCAGGCGGAGCGGTAATTAAAGTTTCCTGCGAAGAGGAAGAAGAAGTACAGTCCTGCAACCCAGGCCACCGGCGCGCGTTGCTCAATAGGCGCCATATACCCTTTTTCCAGCGCCCAGAACGTCAGTACGAACACATTATAAGTCCAGCCGATGAGCGTCCAGAAAGTGATCACACATTGCCCGCGCAGGTTCGGTGGCTCGGCAATGGACCAGTAGGAAGGAAAATAGGTCACGAAAAGACAGGCCACAAAGATCAATATGGAAAGCGCCGGATGCACGCCGAAGAATTTGAAATCGTCGGGTCCTTTGCTTTTGAATAGCTGGCAGGCGATAGGAACGAGCACCAATGCAAGTACACACAATGCAGGCGCGATTTTGGAGAAGTTATGGATCTCCCAGGCCAGGCTGTTTTTGATGGAAAACAGAAGATTGTATTTTAAAGGCGTAGGATACAACCCCGACTCCGCCCGGGCACCATTACCCGGCGCTGTAACCGAAAGTACGCCAAACGCCAGTGCCACGGCGCTCAGGATCATATATTTTACCTGCAACTTACGGGCGATTATGCTGCCGAAAAAGAACCAGGCAGCCGAAATTGCAGCCAGCCACACGAGCGTGTATTCGTTCATACCTACGAGCAGGATCGTGCCCAGGGCCAGAACGGTGACATTCTTGGTCGAAAGCCTGGCGTAATTTCTAAACAGATAGGCGAGCAGATAGAGCGTCCCGATATCGGCAACGGTGTAGTAGTAGCCGGTATACCAGTAAAAATAGCCCGAAACGACCGGCAGCTCGGCGATCAACACGAACATGAGCAGGAATGCCAGCAGCAGCGTTTGCCATTTGGGTAATTTGTTGGCAGTAATGGCGCGGGCGAAATTTAGCGATGCATGTACATATAATAGTATCAGCACGATAGGCGCCAGCTTGTAGCCAAGGTAGGAGTCGTAGGCGAGTGGTTGAGTCGCCGAAATGAGTGTGCCGATGTAGCGGCCAGACCAGGTTTTCCAGTAATGCACCTGGTAACCCCAGTAACCCATCTCCTTAACGGCCAGCGTGTGGCAGTAATCGTCGGTAGTAGGGAATGCGAAAAAAGAAACCGCTATGAATGGAAACAGGATGACAAAAAATGCCAGAATGAGCAGTTTGAACTTGTTGTCGGGATTTTTAAGCCAGGAGAAGTAATGTGTCATATGTTGTTACCCTTGTGAAAGAAGTATCCAAACATAAGACATTTATTTTAAACAGGCGCGTTGAAATGCCCATCTGTGAGGATGCGGCGGAGAAAACTGCACGGTTTCCAATAAGCTGCCAGGCCTAAGCCGACATCAGGTTATAAGCCGAATAATTTTTAGTAAAAGATTCGCGCACATCCTCGATCTGATGCGTCAGAAGCCAGGTCCTGAAACGGATAGCGTCTTCTGCTTCGTGATGAACGATGCGTCCTCCTGAAAGCAAAAGGGTAAAAGTTTTATGTGTCTGCAAAAAACGCCGGATTTGCGCTGCACTATGTTCGAAGCCGGAGAAATAAGGGTTTGTCATAATCATATTTACATGGCGTCATGATGTAATCAACGGCAAGATACAATATTGTAGGTATTGTTGTAAAAAATTGTAGAATAAATTTAATGTTACCTCTAAATTTTTTCAAATATAACGCAAATGCTGTAAAACAATAAGTCACCGATAGCAAATAAGTTTAACCTGTGTGGGCTTTTTGATTTGCCAGGTGAATGCTTTGACAATGAAAGTAATGCAGCTCAGGTATCGGACGGGCTGGTGCGGCGCGCACCCCGTTTTCGGTGCATTCGGCATCCGGAGAGGTGGCAGGGGAAGTTGTAGACAAAAAACGGAGAGATGGCCGGAAGATGTAATACGAGGAAATCCGGCAGTGTGAAAAAAATTCCTGCGTAGGGCCATTAACGCAAAAAGCCACTTTCTTTCGAAAGTGGCTTCGCTTTGTAGCGGGAGCTGGACTCGAACCAGCGACCTTTGGGTTATGAGCCCAACGAGCTACCAACTGCTCCATCCCGCGGTGTCGTTGAATTGGAGTGCAAACATACGACTAATCTTTGACAGAAAACAATTATTTTTGTGAAAACTTTTGAAAAAAGTTTGCCTCTAACTATCTGACACCAATTTTATGAGTTCATACACAGGCGCTTCCGGTTTCGGATGGCGCATTCATCAGGTGCTGCTGATCAGGCTGCTTGGCATCATGGCCCTGTTCACCATTTGCCGGATCCTCTTTTATTTCTTCAATCAGTCGTTTTTTCCGGAAGTTACCCTTGCGCTCGCGCCGCGGTTATTTCTCGGAGGCCTGCGTTTCGACCTGGTGGCAGTGCTTTACACAAATATCCTTTATGTATTCCTGACGCTGCTCCCGGTTACTTTCAAGTACAGGCCCTTGTTTCAGAAATTTCTGGACTATCTTTTTATCATCACCAACAGCATTGCGTTGCTTGCCAACTGCGCCGATTTCATCTATTACCGCTTTACAATCAAAAGGAGCACGTGGTCGGTATTGCAGGAGTTCTCGCATGAAAACAATATGCATAAGCTCTTTGGCGGGTTTCTCGTCAACTACTGGTATGTGGCGGTGATATGGGTGCTGCTGGTCGCGCTCGTTGTGTACCTGGCTCGCCGCTGGAAGGTAGGGTCGAAGCCCATGCGGCCTGCCTGGCAGATATTCCTCGTTCACAGTGTGCTGATGACCGTTGCCATATTCCTCTTCATAGGTGGTGTGAAAGGCGGTTTCCGGCACAGTACCCGCCCGATTACGCTTAGCAATGCCGGTGAGTACGTCGATAAACCCAAGGAAATGTTCATCGTGCTGAACACGCCTTTCTGCATTTTCAAGACCCTGAAACGTTCCGATTACCACCGGGCGGGTTTTTTCAAATCGGAGCAGGAAATGAATGCCGTTTACTCGCCGATCCACTACCCCGACCCCAATGCGCCTGCATTCCGCCCAAAAAACGTGGTAATCCTCATCTGGGAGAGCTTTGGAAAGGAAATGGTGGGCACTTTCAACCGCGACCTGGAAAACGGTACATATAAAGGGTACACGCCATTTATCGATTCGCTCATGCAACACAGCAATGTGCATTGGAATTCTTTTGCCAATGGCGCGAAGTCCATCGAGGCGATTCCGTCCGTGCTGACAAGCATTCCAGGTATTATGGAGCCGTTCATTCTGACACGTTATACCGACAACAAACTGCCAAGCCTGCCCGAAATGTTGCAGGCAAAGGGCTACCACACTTCGTTCTTCCACGGCGCGCCCAATGGTTCGATGGGTTTCAAGGCATTTACCAACCTGATCGGCGTGAAAAATTATTATGGTAAAACCGAATACAACAACGATGCCGATTATGACGGGATCTGGGGCATTTGGGACGAAGAGTTCTTGCAGTTCTGGTCCAAAAAGCTGGATACTTTTCAAGAACCGTTCATGAGCACCCTGTTTACGGTCTCCTCGCACGACCCGTATAAGGTGCCTGCGCGCTACCAGGGGAAATTCCCGAAAGGCCCGCTGCCGATCTACGAAACAATGGGTTATACTGATAACGCGCTGCGCAGGTTCTTCGAATCGGCCAAAACCAAGCCCTGGTTCAAGAATACGCTGTTCGTGATCACGGCCGACCATGCAGCCACATTTGCGCATTATCCCAGATACCAGACGTCCGTTGGGAATTTCTCGGTACCGATCCTTTTTTATGCCCCGGGCGATACATCGATGGCGGGCACCGATAGCACGACACTCGTCCAGCAAATAGACATTATGCCGTCGGTATTGAGTTATCTGCATTATGATAAACCCTATTTCGGCTTTGGAAAAAATATCTTCGGGAACCCTCCGATCAACTTTGCTGTCAACTATGACGGCGCCTATCAATGGTTCAATGGCCCATATGTTTTGCAATTTGATGGCCGGAAAACCGTAGGTTTGTATAAATATCAGGAAGACAAGCTTTTGAAAAATAACCTTACAGGCCGGGTTCCGGAGGTTCAAGGACCTATGGAATTGCAGGTTAAGGCATTTATCCAGCAATATTCCAACCGGATGCTGGACGACCGTCTGACGGTAACACCCTAGGTGCCATGATTTTGGGAAGCAGAAAAAAAGTGAAGAAGTAGTTTTATGGAAGAAAAAGCCGAAAATAATACAGAGTTACGTAACCACCGGGCTGGTTTTGTGAGCATTATCGGGAAGCCCAATGTCGGGAAGTCCACGCTGATGAACGTGCTCGTAGGGGAAAGAATGTCTATCATCACCTCCAAAGCGCAGACGACGCGGCACCGCATTATCGGGATCTTGAATGGCAAACACGAAGAAATACCCTTCCAGTTGGTGTATTCGGATACGCCGGGGGTGATCAAGCCGTCGTACAAGCTGCACGACTCGATGATGACTTTTGTGAAAGGGTCACTGGAAGATGCCGATGTGGTGCTGTTTGTTGTGGAAGTAGGGGAGAAAGTGGCTGAGCATGAGGTACTGCCGCTCTTGAAGCGTACCCAGGCGCCTGTTGTGCTCGTGATCAACAAGATCGACCTTTCGAATGACGAGGAGCTGAAACTGAAAATGGAGGAATGGGACAATGAGATCCATCCGGCGAGCATTGTTCCGATATCTGCATTGGAAAAAGCGAATATCGGCACGTTATTCGACGCGATCGTGACGCGGTTGCCGTTCCATCCGCCTTATTTTGATGAAGATGAACTAACCGACAAGCCGGAGCGTTTTTTTGCTTCCGAAATCATCCGCGAAAAGATCTTCTTGAACTACCGCCAGGAAATTCCATACAGCTCCGAAGTAGTAATCACTGAATTTAAGGATAAGGACGACATCATTGTGATCCGCGCAGAAATTCTGGTCGAACGTAAAAGCCAGAAAGGGATCATTATTGGTGAAAAAGGGGAAATGCTAAAAAAAGTCGGAACACAGGCCCGGCAGGACCTCGAAGATTTCTTTGGCAAAAAAGTCTTCCTCGAACAGCACGTAAAAGTAGAACCGGATTGGAGAAGCAAGGAAAACAAGCTTCGCCAGCTCGGTTATCAGGAATAAATTATAAATAAAACGAATGAAGAACTGGCGCCAGGCCCGTTCGGATCATATTAATAGTAAGAAAAATGGCAAATATAATATCGATTGTTGGTCGTCCGAACGTGGGCAAATCCACTTTGTTCAACCGCCTCACCGAAAGCCGGAAGGCCATTATGGACAATCAGAGCGGCGTAACCCGTGACAGGCATTACGGTTACGGCGAATGGACCGACCAATATTTCACAGTGATCGATACAGGCGGTTATGTAGTAGGATCGGAAGATATTTTTGAAGGTGCGATCCGCGACCAGGTAGAACTCGCGATCGAGGAATCGACCGTCGTACTTTTTATGGTCGACACCATGACCGGCCTTACCGATCTCGACAAAGACTTCGCAAATGTGCTCCGCCGCTTCAACAAGCCCGTGTACCTGGTGGCAAACAAAGCCGAAACGACCGAACGTTACCAATCGGCCGGGGAATTTTATGAGTTGGGTTTGGGAGATGAACTTTTCGCTATTTCGGCTCAAACCGGCTTTGGTACCGGCGAGTTGCTCGACAAAGTAATTCAGCATTTCGAAACCGCAGGCATTGAGAACCCCGAAGAAGGTATCCCGCGCATTGCGATCATGGGAAGGCCTAATGTGGGCAAATCCTCATTCCTGAATGTGCTCACCGGCACCGACCGCAGCATCGTTACCGACATTGCAGGCACCACGCGCGACGCGATCCATACGCATTATAATGCATTCGGGATGAATTTTATTCTGACCGACACCGCCGGAATCCGCAGAAAATCGCGCGTGAAGGAAGACATTGAATTTTACTCGACACTCCGCTCGGTGAAAGCAATGGAAGAGTCGGACGTCTGCATTGTCCTGCTCGACGCCACGCTTGGGCTTGAAGGCCAGGATATGAACATTATCGGCCAGGCCGACAAAGCTAAAAAAGGCATTGTGATCATGGTCAACAAGTGGGATTTGGTGGAAAAGGATTCCAAAACGGCTGATCAGTACAAAAAAGCGTTGCTGGAAAAGCTGGCGCCGATGAACTACATGCCGATTATTTTTGCGTCGGTAGTTGAAAAACAGCGCATTCACCAGGTAATGGAGAAAGCGATGGAAGTTTATCAGAACAAAACCAAGAAAATTACCACTTCGAAACTGAACGAGGTAATGCAGGCGGAGATCGAAAAATACCCGCCGCCGGCACACCGTGGAAAGTATATCAATATCAAATACATGATCCAGCTGCCGACGCCGTCGCCGACGTTCGTCTTTTTCAGCAGCCATCCGAAACACGTGAAGGAGCCGTATCTGCGCTACCTCGAAAACCGTCTGCGCGAAAACTTCGATTTTTCAGGCGTACCGATCACGATATTCTTCCGCGAGAAATAGGAGGGAATGGTATCAGCAAGAAAGCGCCGGCCGGGTTTTTCCCGGCCGGCGCTTTTCAATTTATCCGTAACAGGCTACTGTTCAGCTGGAAAATCTGACGGTTCGTCTTTTTTAGAATATCTCGAGCAACCTTTTATATTACTTTTACATCTGTTATCCGGCCAGCCACGGTACTTTGAGGGCATTCTGAAAAATTTTCGAAAAAAATGTTAAAAACAAGGTACTATGTATTGCAAGATACCTAATGAAACATATATATTTGTAAGGTCAATTAGTTACACATAATTCCATCAGAATTCTTAACGATTGCATACAGCCATGAAAACACTCAGAATCTTAATATTACTCACCATAATCAGCCTCCAAGCCAGCGCAACGGGCTATGTACACAACATGTTTGTGGCACACAAAAAGTTGCAGTCCGGCAAGGAATGTGTAACTGAAAAGGCGGTTGCGAGAAAGGCTAAGCCTGTTTTGAAAGCGAAAGCTCCTGTGCATGTGAAGCACGCAGGTGTGATCAAAAACAAGAGCGCCAGCATGCAAGCATCTGAAATCATGACATTGAATGCCCGAATCCTGGAAGAAGGGCCGGCGGCATTCTTTGAAAGTGAATCAGAAGAGAGCGAAGGCGAATCCATGGTAACCAAGCTGGTAAGCGCGGTTAGATGTGTGATTTTCACTTTCATTCCCAAACTGGGCCATTCGTAAGCGATACCAGCATTATTATAAAAGTAAAAAGCTGCGGGATCAACTCCCGCAGCTTTTTACTTTTATCAGCCTACCGTGTTGGTCAATGTGCCAATCGGTTCGATGGTAATGTGGACGATGTCACCGGATTGCAATGTAAAATCGGAAGATGGTACGATGCCTGTTCCTGTCATCAGGTAAGCGCCTTGCGGGAATGCCATTTCGCGATAAAGGAAATGCAGCAGTTCCTCGGGTTTGCGTTTCATTTGGGATAATGCAACTTCTCCGTTGAAAACCTCCTCGCCCCCGCGCACGATCGAAAGGTCGATCACGGTATCAGCACCCAATTTTTCTTTGAATACATAGAGGCATGGCCCCAGCGCCGCGCTGCCGGTGTAGGATTTGGCCTGCGGTAAATACAGCGGATTCTCGCCTTCGATGCTTCTGGAACTCATATCATTTCCGATGGTATAACCCACTAAGGCGCCTTCGGAAGTAGCGAACAGAGTCAATTCCGGCTCGGGAACGTCCCAGGTAGAATCTTTACGAATGCGGACGGTACCGTGGTGGCCTACTACGCGCCACGCTGTCGACTTAAAGAATAATTCGGGACGTTCGGCTTCGTATACACGATCGTAGAAACTTCCGCCGCCTGCTTTTTCGGATTCTTCCATCCGCGCTGTGCGGCTCTTGAAATAGGTCACACCCGAAGCCCATACCTCTTGCGTACCAATAGGCGCCAGCGCCTCCGGCATCGGAAAATCGTCACTGAATGTCAGGGCGATAAGGCTTTGAGTCTGATCTTCCAGCCATTCGTACAGGTTGTTCCGGTTCACGACAATGTCCCAGTCCGTTTCGTGGAGGCGGTAGAAAATGTCCTCGTTTTCAAGGAGAATGCCATTTTCAGTCTTATATAACTTCATGAAATGCAAATTTTTGGTTTTGCCTGAATAAGTCCCCTGCGGGGCGTCTTTACTGTTAAATACGGACAGGAAAGTGTTTCAGGCCACTGAATTTTGCGGGAATGTGAGGCGCTTAGTTACGCCACAGGCGCCGGTCGATCGGTATTGGTTCCTGGGCGAGGAGTTTGATATCCGGGAAGAGCGGATGATCGGGATGGAGGATGATGTTGGAAGAAAATGGCACGATTACGGAGGGAATGCCCACAGCCAGCACATCGGGCTTAATGAGCCAGTCTTTCAGCCAGAATTGCGTTCGGCCATAGGTTTTGTCCTGCCAGTAGTCGGGCAGGTCATTCCTTGAATAATGCCGGATGTCGTCGGGAATCAGGATAGAGGAAAGCCAGTACTTTGGAAGGTCTTCGTAACGCACACCGGGCGCATGCGCGAGGGTTTCTACAAGGCCTAGTTCGGGAGTTGAAGTAGTGTAAAGTATGCCAACGCCTTTCGGGTTCCAGCGGGCGCCGAACAGCCGCGCTCCTTCCGCTGAAAGTGCATCATGCCGGAATTTTTCGCGCGTGATCCTGTAAACCAAAGGCATAGGCGGCGACGTCAGGCGGGTAAGCCATAATCCAGCCGGCCGAGCACATCATTCACCAGCCCGAAGCCCGTTACGGTATCCATCATTTGCAGGGGAGATTGGTCATTCAATGCGGTAACGGGCGTTCTCAACCAATGCCTGACCACATTTTCCTTGCCCTCAAAGGTATCCAGCGCATGTATAAGCACATTGCGAAGCAGTAGCAGCCGCTCGGATGCATCGGTACCAAGCCGTTTTTCCCCTTGAATGCGATGCAAATTACGGGGTGTCATGCCCAGCACGTAGGCGATCTCATTGTCAGTAAGGCCCACGAGATTGGAGACTTCATCGGCAACGGATCGCATAATCCCTTCCCGCGACGTTTTGATCACCGCATATTCCGAAGCAGGTTGTCTGCCGTATGGAACGAATTCTTCCTCGAAAAACCGAATGGGCGGCGTCGACATCGTTATATCAAATGAAGTATGTCACTAAGTTAAGTGACATACTTCGCATTATCAAATCTTTTCCTTCAAAAAGTCCGCAGTATAATTTCCTTCCACTTTAACCATTTCCTCCGGCGTGCCGGTGAAAGTGAGCTGGCCGCCGTTTTCGCCGCCTTCCGGGCCAAGGTCGATAATCCAGTCGGCGCTTTTGATCACCTCCATATTATGCTCGATAATAATCACGCTGTCTCCCTGCTCAACCAATGCGTTGATCGCTTTCAGCAGCTTTTTGATGTCATGGAAATGCAGACCGGTAGTCGGTTCGTCGAAAATGAAAAGTGTTTTTCCTTTGTTGGAAGAGCCTTTTCCCAGGAATGAGGCAAGTTTCACGCGTTGCGCTTCCCCGCCCGACAGTGTATTCGAAGATTGGCCCAGCCCCACATAACCAAGTCCTACCTCTTGCAAAGGCAGCAACTTATCGGCCAGTTTCGGCTCCGATTCCCTGAAAAAGTCGATAGCTTCATCAACGGTCATATCGAGTATCTCGGCAATGTCCTTTTCCTGATAGCGAACTTCCTGTATCTCCTGCTTGAAACGCTTGCCGTTACAGCCCTCGCAAGTGAGGTAAATGTCGGCCATAAACTGCATTTCGATCTTTACCTGCCCTTCGCCCTGGCATATTTCACAGCGGCCGCCATCGACATTGAACGAGAAATGGGACGGTTTGTAGCCTCTCGCTTTCGAAAGCGGCTGTTCCGACATCATTTGCCGTATATAATCGTAAGCCTTAATGTAAGTAACCGGGTTGGATCGCGACGATTTGCCGATCGGGTTCTGGTCGATCATTTCCACGGCCTCGATGCGGTCGACGCTGCCGGTCAGCTCGTCGAAACGGCCTACATCTTCGCTGAACTCACCTTTGAGGCGCATTAATGCGGGGTAAAGGATTTTCCGGATCAATGTGGATTTACCGGACCCGCTCACGCCGGTCACCACTGTGAGGTTGTTCAGCGGAATTCTGACGTCAAGTTCTTTCAGATTGTTCTCGCGGGCTCCTCTTATTTCCAGAAAATGCAGTGACTTTCTGCGCACGGAAGGCACGGGAATAGAATCATTTCCCAGCAAAAAATCCAGAGTATGCGACTGAGCCGTAATCTCACCGACTTCCTGACCCAACCTGGCCTCCCCACTACCAATTGTCAAAGCCTCAATATCTTCCCGGTTACCCTGGAAAACCACATGGCCGCCACAGGTTCCGGCCTCGGGACCAATGTCGATGATCTGATCGGCGGCGTGCATCACCTCTTCCTCGTGCTCAACGACAATGACGGTATTGCCCAGGTCGCGGAGTGATTCGAGCACGCCTACGAGCCTTTGCGTGTCACGCGGGTGCAGGCCAATGCTCGGTTCGTCGAGAATGTACATCGAACCTACCAACGCGCTTCCGAGAGAGGTCGCGAGCTTAATGCGCTGGAATTCACCGCCGGACAATGTGCTAGTCAACCGGTTCAAGGTCAGGTAGCCGAGGCCCACGCGGTTCATATAATCCAGGCGGGATTCGATCTCAGTCAGAACACGACGGGCAATCTGCCGGTCGTGATCGCCAAGTTCGAGCTGTTTGAAAAACCCTGACACATCCTGGATAGGCATTAAAACGAGATCGGTAATGGATTTGCCGCCAATTTTGACATAGGAAGCATCTTTCCGCAACCGTGAGCCGCGGCAATCGGGGCACGTCGTGCGGCCGCGGAAGCGCGAGAGCATCACGCGGTACTGGATTTTATGGGTCTGGGATTCGAGTTCCGAAATGAAGTCGTTGATTCCCTGGAAATATTGATTACCGGACCAAAGTAGCTCTTTTTGGGCGGGAGTGAGGTCTTTGTAAGGTCTGTGAATAGGGAAATCGAACTTTACACCATTGCGGACGAGCGGGACGAGCCATTCGCCCATTTTCTCCGTACGCCACGGCGCAATGGCACCGTCATATACGGAGAGATTTTTATCAGGAATGACCAGATCGGGATCAATCCCTAATATTTTTCCAAAACCCTCACACCTTTTACAGGCACCATAAGGGTTGTTAAAGCTGAAAAGATTGACGGTCGGTTCTTCGAATGTGATACCGTCGAGCTCGAATTTGTCAGAGAAAATCCTTTTTTCGCCGCCCACAATGTGCACGGTGCAAGAGCCCTCGCCTTCGAAAAAAGCAGTTTGTACGGAGTCGGAAAGGCGGTATTGCGTGTCCTCGTCGTTGTGCCGGATCGCGGCGCGGTCGATGAGGATGAAAACCTGGTTGCCGGCTTGTGAAAACTGACCCGGGTTTTCGAGAATATCTTCGATCGAAACCACTTCCTCGTTCAGCACAATACGGTTGTAGCCTTTGGAAAGCAGGATGGTAAGCTCTTCAATTTGCGAACGGCCGTCGCGGATGAGCAGGGGGGCGAGGATCATCACCCGCGTGCCCTCATCATGCGCGAGCATGTAGTTCACAACATCCGTAACGGAGTCTTTTCTTACCGTTTCACCGGAAACCGGCGAATAGGTGTGCCCGATGCGCGCAAAAAGCAGTTTGAGATAATCATAAATCTCCGTTGAAGTGCCTACGGTCGACCGCGGGTTGCGGGTATTCACCTTTTGCTCGATAGCAATGGCCGGTGAAATGCCTTTGATATATTCTACTTCAGGCTTTTCCATGCGGCCGAGAAACTGCCGCGCGTAGCTGCTAAGGCTTTCCACGTACATGCGCTGGCCTTCCGCAAAGAGCGTGTCGAAGGCAAGCGACGACTTTCCGGAACCGGAAAGGCCTGTAATGACGACCAGCTTGTTGCGCGGGATCGCCACATCGATATTTTTCAGATTGTTGACACGGGCACCTTTAATCAGGATATATTGTCTCGGATCCAGTTCATCGAACTGATCGGCCTCGATCCGGGGCACAGCTAATTGCATCATAGCGGGGTTATCGATGGATTATGATATTAGTTTGAATGATGATGTGATACTGATATAACCAAAAGCGGCGTCATTTAGTTTGATACCCAAATAGTAATCCGGCTACTGATTTTCAGCGAAAACCAGGTTCGCTTTCATAAACTTCATGCCGCTTTTTGTCGCTTCTTCGAATATAGGATCGGCGAAATGGCCAAAGTTGGGGACGTCGGACATGCAGTCCGTCAACGCTACTACTTTCGCGGCCAACGCCGGCGCGTATTTCACGATCTGCCGGATGCTCGTCGCCACGCAATGCGACCGCGCCTCGCCTGCGACAAGTACCTGGTCAAATGCATTCAGTTCGGCCAAAAAACGTTCGTCCAGTTCGGTTTCCGGTGCATTTGCTACCGGTACCTGTGCTTTGAACACCCCGAAATGTTCAGTCAATGGGTTAATGCCTTTCGAAACTGTCCGGTAGTCGCGGCGCGTGCGGTGCGACCACGCGAGCACGGCGCGCATGAGGGTATCGTCGATAGCGGCGCCTTTGGAGCCGACAAGGCAATGCTCCGGCCAGATGAAATGCTGGAATTCACCTTCCGTTTCAAGGGTTTGCAGGTATTTCAAAACGTGTTCGCGATGGTAGCGGGGTACCCATTTGCCTGCTTCCACCGATTGGCTTGAAATAAGCGTAAACGGCGCGACCGTACTGCCATTCTGATCTTCCCAGAAAAGCGGATGCGCGATATCGAGTACCCTATGCGTATCGAGCGTCAGAAATATCGAATCGATCTTATCGCCTTCCAATGCAATGAGGGTAGCAATGCGTTCCACGTCTTTTTCAGCCCCGGGCACAAACAGTGTACCATCGGGATCACAGAAATCGTATTGGGCGTCGATGATCAGCAATGCAGTTTTTTTCATAGTCGGATGGGTATGTTAAAAATCGATTTCGTGCGGCAATTCCATTTGCCGGGCGTACATTTTGGAACAGAGGCTGAACACAAGTTGCAGCATCCGGTTCGCGTCTTTAATGTAGTCGGTCCGGTAGTCCTCGTCGAGTTTGCTCAATCCGTTGAGGATCACCTGCGCCTTTTTGGCAATATACAATGCACAGGTATCGGCGCGGGAGGAGTAGGTCCGCAGAATGTCGGAATAGCCTTCCAGAAATGTGTTAAGCAGGAAAATATTCAGTTCGATCCCCCCGATTTTGTCCTTGGTAACCTTCACATGATAAGCAATATCGGCGCTGAGGCTGCGCATGTCCGTCAGCACCCAGCCGGGGGTGTTCTGGTTGAATTTCGATGTCCGCACGATCCGCCCCATGAGCTCCTCCCGACGTTCGGGTATGGTGGAGCTATCTTCGATCAATTCGAAATGTAGCCGGTCGCTCAGGGTTTTGTCTTTGGTGATCAGCCTCAGGAGCAATTTATCCTTTTCTTTGGCAGGCATTTGAATAATTGCCTTTTTAAGCTGTTCTGGTAACGCCATTCGGGTGCTTTTAATAACTTTTAGTTTAATTCCCGGCTCAACCACGTAACTTTATGGCTCATAAAAAAGGCTGGGAAGCTTTTACAAAAATATAAAATACAGATACACATTATGATTTCAGTGGCTATGTGTACCTACAACGGGGCAAAGTTCCTGCCCGAACAGTTGAAGAGCATTGCTGATCAGACGGTTTCGGTGGACGAATTGGTTGTTTGCGACGACAGATCGAAGGACGACACTATTGAAATCATAAAATCTTTTGCGGCTACCAGCAAGTTTCCGGTGCGTATCCACGTAAACGAGCAGAACCTCGGTTCCACCAGGAATTTTGAGAAATGCCTTTCATTATGCGAGGGTGACGTTATTTTCCTTTGCGACCAGGACGACCGCTGGCGAAAGGATAAGGTGCAAAAGCAGCTTGCGTTCCTCAATGCGCGTCCGGAACTCGACGCGGTGTTCAGCGATGCGGAAATGATCGATGATGATTCGGTACCTACCGGGCGGACCATTTGGCAAGAAATTGAGTTTGATAAATCGCGGCAGCAGATCTGGCTGAGCGGTAAGCCTTACGAGATCCTGTTCAACGGGTTTGTCGTGACAGGCGCCACGCTGGCGATCCGCAAATCGTGCCTCGAACGACTGATGCCGTTCCCCACGCACGTGCAAGACCTCATTCATGATGCTTGGATAGCCGTCGTACTGAGCCTCGAAGGCAAGATCGAATTCATTCCCGAATCATTGATTTCCTACCGCATCCATTCCAGCCAGCAGGTTGGTTTCGGGAATAAGACCGAAAAAGTGCAGCTGACGGACCGTTTCAAGCGCGACCGGAAGTTGAAGCTTATCCCGCTCGAGGAAAAAGCCAGCAAGTTGTACGAACTATATCTGCTCCTGCGGGCGCTTCCGTTCGTTCCGCGCGAGAAGCTGATCAAGTTGTATCTTTCTCAAAAGCACTTTTACACACGTGCCGCATTGCCCGAAAGCCGTTTCAAACGACTTACCCCGGTGCTGAGCCAATTGATCCGGGGTTACTACCGGTTTAGCAGTAAAGACTGGTGGCTGCCTGCGGTAGGCGACTTATTGGAATAAAGAACAGGATTATTATTAAAAATGGCTGAAAATAAGTCGTTGGTAGCAGTGGTGATACCGGTGTACCAGGCAAATCTGACGGTTGCGGAACACCTGTCGCTGCGGCAATGCATGAACGTACTGGGCAATTACCCGGTAATTGTTGTCAAACCGGAGGCGCTGGATTTGTCCGCATTGCAGCAGCAATACCCCGCGCTCACATTCCAGTCTTTCGACAACCGCTTTTTTACCGGGGTCGATGCCTACAACCGGTTGATGGTTTCCATCGATTTTTATAAGGCTTTTACCTCCTTCGAACATATCCTCATTTACCAGCTCGATGCATTTGTATTCCGCGACGAGCTCAAAGAATGGTGTTCCAAAGGCTATGACTACATCGGTGCGCCGTCGCTGCATCAGCCGGCGTTCGATACGATTCAGGCCGATGATGCCCGGGACTTTGCCAATGCATTGTCAAACCATCGCGTCGTGTTGAATGGAGGGCTTTCTTTACGGAGAATCCCCTCGTTTTTACGCTATCTCAAAATTTACAATGCCATTTATCCATCCTGGAAAGGTAACGAGGACATGCTTTTCTGCCAGGAAGCGACGCGGCTCAAACCCATGAAGCTTTTTATGAGGCTGCCCAAGTGGCCGGAAGCGCTTCGTTTCGCGTTTGAAAAAAGCCCTGCTGCGAGCTATGAGCTCACGCACCATCAATTGCCTTTCGCCTGCCATGCCTGGGAGCGCTATGATCCGGCTTTTTGGGCTCGGTATATTGCTGTAAATCAGTGATTTTCGGGGTTTAACAATTTTTAACAAACTATCATCGATTTTCGGGCGTTCTTGCTGATATTTAGGTCAAACCCCAATATCAACATGAATTTCAAATTGCTTTCGGCCAGTTTTGGAGCCATTTTACTATCTATCCATACCAGCTTCGGGCAAGTTACTGAGAACCCCAAAGTAGAAGAATCGTCGGTTCCCTATGTGAAAATCAAAAAGGTAGAGCTGACGGATGCCAACACGATCATTTACCTGCAATTCATCGATAAACAGGCGCAACTGCCACAATTTCGATCGCAGCCCCGGATGTCGCCGCTACCCGACTCGGGCATTCCGCGGTTGCAAAAGCAGGCGCAAAGCCTGATCTGGCTCGATCCCGAGACGCGGCTGTATAAACCGGGCGAGATCGATAAAAAATTTAAGTTTATCAAAGCAGAAAACATTGCTACTACCACTAAAACGAACGTTGCGTTCGGCGATACAGTCGATTTTGTGGCTTACTTTGAAAGACTTGCACCGGGGATCGAGGAATTCGATTTCTATGAAGGCAGAAGCTCACAAGGGAACCAGACGTGGAATTTTTATGGCATTCATGTCAAAAACCCGCTTAAAAAGGAGCCATCTTCAAAGCCGGTAGCGAAGGCTACAACGCCTCCTGCCAAAAAACTGGTAGCCAAGCCGACAGCAAAATCACCGCAGAAGCCAGTACCTGCTCCTGCACCAAAGAAAGAGGTCGAAATGGCCGTTTTGAAGGGTGTGATTTACAATGCAAAGACCAAAGAGCCGATCGCGGCACAGCTTTCGTACATTGAAAGCGGTGATACGCTGCAAATCCGGTCATCGTCGGGCAAATACCGGGTGGGCGTGGATGCGGGCGAGAAATACAAGTTCCGTGTGCAGGCCCGTGGCTATTACGGATCGTCGTTTACCCTTGCACCGGGCGATTCGTCCGGGAAATCCTTTGATCAGGACGTGTACCTGACGCCGCTGATCATCGGCGAGACGATTTTGCTCCCCAATATTTATTTCGAAACCTCCAAATTCACGCTGCTTCCGGAATCATTCGAGGAACTGAACCGGCTGGTAGACGTAATGCTCGACAGCCCGACCCTCAAAATCCGGGTCGAAGGCCATACCGACAATGTAGGCGATTTTGACAAAAACCTCGACCTCTCCCGCCAGCGTGCGGAAGCCGTGAAAAACTATCTCACAGAAAAAGGCATCCAAAGCAGCCGTATTGAAGCAAAAGGCTACGGCGGCACGCGGCCGATCAAAAAAGGTAGCGAGGAGGAACGGAAGAAGAACCGACGGGTGGAATTCGTGATTACGGAAATGTAAGCCCAATGTCACACTGAGCGAAGTCAGCACTATTGTCACACAGAGCGAAGTCGAAGTGCAAATGCATCACGCATCCATCCTTCGACTGCGCTCAGGATGACAGTACCGTCTACCGCGCCTTGATAATATTCGTAAACTCGCGTGATTTCAACGACGCGCCGCCGACGAGGCCGCCGTCGATATCCGGTGAGGCGAACAGCTCGGGAGCGCTGGCAGCTGTAACGCTTCCGCCGTAAAGGATCGAAATTTCGTCTGCCGCTTCCGCACCGTATTTCGACGCGAGGTGCGCGCGCAATGCCGCGTGCATGTCCTGCGCCTGCTCAGCCGAAGCGGTAAGCCCCGTTCCGATGGCCCAAATAGGTTCATAAGCGATCACAACCGATTTCAGTTGTTCTTCCGAAAGGTGGAAAAGGCTTTCTGTCAGCTGATTTTTCACAAAACCGATATAATCTTCATTCTGGCGCTGTTCGAGGGACTCTCCGCAGCAAAAAATAGGTGAAACGCCGTTGGCCAATGCCGTATTTACTTTTTCTGCCAGCAATGCATTGGTTTCATTGAAGTACTGGCGGCGCTCGCTATGGCCGATCAGCACATATTCCACACCGATCGATTGCAGCATTTGTGCCGAGATCTCACCGGTAAATGCACCCGAAACTTTGTCCGAGCAATTCTGAGCCGCCAATGCGAAGTTGGGCTCGTTCTCGATATATTTTTTAATCGTAGTAAGGTAAATCGCAGGAGGGCAAAGGATGATTTTCGCGTCATTCCGGACCTCATCTTTGGCCATATTAACGAGCTCCGAAGTAAGCGCAACTGCTTCATCCAGAACCTTGTTCATCTTCCAGTTACCGGCAACAATTTTTTTTCGCATGAGAAAATTTTTATTGTGGGAAAAAGTCATTTTACGCAACAAAAGTACCATATTTTCATCATTTACATGATTATATATATGTGATGAAAAAAATGTCGAAAAGTTTGTACATATCGGGATTTTTTTGTGTTTTATTAATGCAAATTCATTTAATTTTACTTGATTCACCGATTGGGCTGAATTCGACACTTAACGTACACCGAGGGATATAAATCTACTGGATAAGTCGTTTATAATCAGAGTGTTTAGAAAATGTTAATCCCGGAGTTTTGATATATAGCATTTAAAGAAAGGAGGCCACGATGAAAACGTCTAAGTGGTTTATAGCAGCGATCATATTTTTTACTCATACCCTGACATTCGGCCATTCCAGCGACGTACCCCCTGTATCAGAGGAAAAGTATGGTTACTTTTTAGATAAAAACCACAAAACAGCACGCATCCCGTTCGAACTGCATTCCAACCTGATATTGCTTTACGCGAAGATCAACGACAATGATTCGCTGCGTTTTATCCTGGACACGGGTGTCAGTTCCATCATCATTACCGATCCGAACATTCTCAAAGCGGACAAGCTGCGTTTAACCCGCAAGGTTAACCTGACCGGCGCGGGCGAAGGCAAATCCATTTCCGCCCACGTTGCGATCGACAACCGTTTCGCGATGGGCAGGCTCAAAGCCAATCATCAGAACATCGTCATCCTTGAACAGGACTTTCTGCGCCTTTCGGAATATGTGGGCGTGCCTGTGCACGGGATTTTTGGTTATGAAATTTTCAACAACTTCGTCGTAACCATCGATTTTGCCAAAAAGGAAATACTGCTCATGCGGCCCGACAGGTACAAGTACAAAACCAGCAAAGGCGACAAGCATCCGCTCATTATTGAGGATACCAAGCCATTTACGGATGCCGTGACACTTTTTGCCGATGGCCGCGAACATCCGATCCGTGTGCTGATCGACACCGGGGCCGGGCACGCATTGCTTTTGAACAACACCCGAAAAGAAACTTTCCGTCTGCCCGAAAAAGTCATCCGCGCACAACTCGGCCGTGGGCTGAATGGCGTGATCAACGGAAACCTGGGGCGTGTCGACAAAATGCGGCTGGGCCGCTTCGAGCTCAATAATGTCGTAGCATCGTTTCCCGACAGCATTGCATTCGGCTCCAAAATACGCGCCGGTGCCGAGCGCCAGGGTAATATCGGCTGTGAACTGTTGCGCCGGTTCAAGGTAACCTTCAACTACCAGGAACAATACATGGTGCTGAAACCGATCAAAAGCCGCCTGCGCGAGAAATTCGAGCATGATATGAGCGGGATGGAGATCCGGGCCGAAGGCGTAGACCTGCGCTCCTACATCGTGAACCATATCGTTACCGATTCCCCTGCCGCACGTGCGGGCCTGATGGAAGGCGATCAGTTGCTTTTCATCGACGACCATTCTGCTACCGAGCTGAACGTGAGTGAAATATACAAGCTGATGCAGCGGGGCGACGGCAAAAATGTCGATTTGCTCGTGAAACGCAAAGGCGATATTTTCTTCACCCAGATCACACTGCGCAGAATGATTTAGTACTTTTGGCCAAACTAAAACCCGGCCATTTGGAACGCTTCATTATCACGGAAGACGGCTCGCATTCGTTGTTCAGTGCGCAGTTCAAACAGCAATACCATTCCCTGCAAGGTGCTTTGAGCGAATCGGAGCACATTTATATCAATCTTGGTTTAAGACCGGCCCTTGAAAACGGGCCGGTTTCTGTTTTTGAGATGGGTTTTGGGACGGGGCTGAATGCATTTCTGGCCTGGAAACTGGCCGATGAGCTTCAAAAACAGGTTTTCTACACATCCGTGGAAGCATACCCCGTTCCCTTGCTGGAAGCGTCGCAGCTCAATTATGAAGAAGCTACCGGCGCAAAAGGCTTTATGGACGTGCACAATGCGCCCTGGGGACGCGAGGTTGCCATTTCTCCTTTTTTTAACCTCCGAAAAGAAATAACCACATTGCAGGACTTTACGCCGGACCGGTTTTTTGACGTCATATTTTACGACGCCTTCGACCCAAAAGTGCAGCCGGAATTGTGGACCCAAGAAATTTTCACCAAAATAGCAGCCCAAACGCGGCAGGGAGGCGTATTAGTAACATATTCATCCAAAGGCATTGTAAAAAGAGCGTTGGCCGCGGGAGGTTTTGTGGTAAAGCGGCACAAAGGCCCGGGGCGGAAAACACTTGTACTCAAAGCCACGAGGCTATGACATATTAATCAGCATACAAATATGAATTACCAAAACATTATTAGCCAGGAAATTAAAGACGCACAAACTGTTCTCGACAATTGCCTGAGCTATCCCGAACAGATTGAAATGATCGAAACCGCGGCGGGCCTGATGGCCGACGCGATCATACATAACGGAAAAATCCTTTCCTGCGGCAACGGCGGCTCGCATTGCGACGCCATGCATTTCGCCGAGGAACTGACCGGCCGCTACCGCGACAACCGCCGCGCATTACCCGCCCTCGCGATCTCCGATGTGAGCCATCTGAGCTGTGTCAGCAACGATTTTGGGTACGAATATGTGTTTTCAAGATATATTGAAGCATTAGGCCAGCCGGGCGACGTACTACTCGGGCTAAGCACGAGCGGGAACTCTGCAAATATTATCCGCGCCGCCGAAGCAGCGAGGGCGAAAGGAATGAAAATCATCATCATGTCGGGAAAAGATGGCGGCAAGCTCGCCGGTGTGGCCGACATCGAGATCCGCGTGCCGCATTTTGGCTATGCCGACCGCATTCAGGAGATCCACATCAAAGTCATCCACATTTTCATGCTCCTGATCGAAAAAATGGTGCTGCGGGATTGACGCAGTACTGTGGCGGCGGCTTGCCGGGGGAATTGTGGTCAGGAGTAGTCAAGTGTAGTCAGGAGGAGTCAGGTATTGTCAAGTGTAGTCAGGTGTGTTCAGATGCTATCATTTGTGGCCGGGAGTTGTTATTTGTCATCGGAAGTTTGTTTATTGACAGAAATCATTTTCAACACCTGACCATACCTGACTACCCTTGACCACTCCTGACTAAAACATTCGCCACACCCATACCACTATGAACGTCCGTCCATCCGCTATCATTCTCGACAACGATAAAATCCTTACCCTGCGCTATCGCTACGGTGAAAAGGAGGTTTTTGCATTGCCAGGCGGCAATCCCGACCCAGGCGAATCGCTTTCCGACGCATTGGCCCGGGAGCTGATGGAGGAGCTGGGGGTGGAAGTATCGGTCGGGAAAATGGTGTCTTGCGGCGAGGTAATCTGGCAGGAAGTGCAGAAAGAGACGCTGCATATGGTATTTAACGCAAATATAACAAAGGGAACCCCGGCGCTCGACCCGGTGCACACTACGGCGCTGGAAATCGTGTGGCTGCCGGTTTCATCACTTGCTTCCAGGCATTTGTATCCCAATGTCGGACCGCAGATCGCCGCATTCTGCAATGAGGCGCTGCATTCTGGTCATATCGGCGTCATAGATCAGCCCTACGTACGCTCATAATCGCCATAGTTGGGCCAATACTTCTTCGTTCGTTTCTATAATACAGAAACATACCTTACTTTTGCGTTTTTAACAGGCAGCAGGGTAAATGGAAAACGAAAAGAAGGAGAAATTATCGAACTTCTTACTGAGACGGGCGGAGCGGGATGTATTGTCAAGAGGGCGTTCCATTTATAGCAGTGGCGGCTTAAAAGTTTCCAAACTCGATTATAATGGCCCCGGTAATGCTGAGTTCAAAGTCAAAAGCGACTACTCGATCCAGTACTACCAGATTTTCATCCGCGATTTTCTCACACCGCAGATAACCACCGAATGTTCCTGTCCGGATAAAGCCGGGCTGTGTAAACACCGTGTGGCGGGCATTCTGTACATTCTCGACAAGATGCCGACGATCAAGCAGGTTGTCCATGAAATGGCCAATACGACGATCGAGCTGCAAGAAATCCGCGAAATGCAGTTGCGCAGCATGGTGCTCGAAGAAACCTGGCAGAACCGCGAGCATGTAGGCCCGGTGGAGATCTTATCCGCAAAAGAAGGCGAGGCAGAATGCCAGGTAACGGACAAAGAACAGGAGTACACGACCACGTTCCGGCGTGTGAAAGGTACCCGGCAAATCCAGACTTCCTGCACCTGCAACCAGAAGCTCTGGGTGCCGCTTTGCGAGCATAAACTGGCTGCATTGCTCAAACTCCGCGAAGAACTGGGCGAAAAGGCATTCGAGGTAATGCGTGACCTTACCGCCGAGAAAAATAACCTGCTGGCCGAATTTGGCTATTCCCTTGAAGATCCCTATAAAGATAAATTCGAGTTCCGGCTCGACGAGGATGGTGGCCTGCATTTGATCAAGCTCGATCCGGCTATTCAGAAAGTCGGTGCTTATCAGGATTGGCAGTCGCTTCGTGACCGCATATTGCCTGTGCAGGAATCGTCATTTGCTGTGACGCTGACAGACAACGGCCAGGACGACGAGGACCGCGTGTCCATTTTTGTTTTTTGGCCCAAAGGAAAAAATCACCTTTTGGACATCGGTTTCGGGGTTTTTTCAGTCAAATTCAGTTCCAAATCAGAGAAGGTTACCAACATCCGCAACATTGCCGGAGGTTCCAGCCACTATTATTCCGCTGATGAAATACCCGTTCTGACCGAATCCGACGCGCGCCTGGTGCGTATGGCGAAGCATTGGGAAGAAGGTTTGCAAAAATTTATCCGCAAACAGGGCTGGGCCTACAATGCCTATCTGCATTTCGACGACGTCGAATCCGACCAGCGCTACGAAGCCCGGAACTATGTAGGCAAGCAGCTTACCCGCGTTTTCAACGACCTCGACGGCGACCGGTTGTTCCTCGCCGACGGCGATTATGTGACAAGCAATCACCAGCTCACGCAGCTTGAACTGCACCGCGAACCCGTGAAACTCTTTTTCGTCCTCACGGAAGACAAGGAGTTCATTACGCTCAATCCTTACGTGGAAATCAAACCAGGCACGCCGCTGGAATTGCAGAAAGTGGTTTCGCTGGACAGTTTCTGGCTGGGGATTTACAATGAAAAGACATTGTTCCGCTGGGCAGGCATCAGCGAGGCCGAAATGGTAGCCTATCTGAGCCAGAACGGCTTTAAAATACGGGTAAAAAAGGATTACGGCGACGATTTCCTGAAAAACTGGATCATCCCGGTTTCGGAAAAATTCGATGTGATCTTCCAGACCCGCCACGAAATACAGACTTCGCCGCTGGCATTCCAGAAACCGAAGTTCTACCTCAAAGAAGACGAGGCAAATCTGCTGATCGTGCCTTCCTACGTTTACCTCGAAAACAACGGCAAAACGGAAGAACTGGAACTGCTGCACGACCAGCGTCGTACCAAAACCAGCTTTGACAATAACCAGATCACCATGCTGGAACGCGATGTTCAGGCGGAGAATGCGGTGTGGGAATGGGCGAAGGCGCTGCATCCGGGTTTTGCACATCAAACCGGTCTGCCGTTTTTGTACGTGCCTTTTGAGCAGGTGATGAAGGATGGTTGGCTGTTCAATTTCGTCGATGCCGCCAAGAAAAAGCATTATGATATTTACGGGTTCAAGGACCTGAAAAAAATGCGCTTCAATCCCAATCGCGGGACGGTGAAGGTGCATACTTCGTCGGGTATCGACTGGTTCGATATGAAGATCGAGATCAGTTTCGGCGACCAGACGGTGACGCTGGCCGATGCGAAAAAGGCTTTGCTCAAAAAGCAGAACTACATTCAGTTGCAGGATGGTTCGCTGGGCGTACTGCCCGATGAATGGATCGCGAAACTGGAACCGCTCATGCAGTTTGGGCGGGTAAGCGACGACCAGATCCATTTATCCAAAATCCATTTTTCGCTGATCGACGAGCTGGTTACGGAAATCGATAATGAGGACGTGTTCCGTGAGCTTTGGGAGAAAAAGCAAAAGCTGCTCAATTTCAAACAAATACCGTCAGTACCGCTTCCGCAGAACATCCAGGCGACGTTACGGCAGTATCAGGAAGAAGGTTACAAATGGCTGCATTTCCTCGACGAGTTCCAGTGGGGCGGCTGTCTGGCCGATGATATGGGTCTGGGAAAAACGCTGCAAATGCTGACGTTCCTGCAAAACCAGAAAAACCTTGAACCGGCATATACGAACCTTGTCGTAGTTCCTACCACGCTGATTTTCAACTGGCAGGCGGAGGCGGCAAAGTTTACGCCTGATCTCAAATTGTATGTTCATCGTGGAATGTCGAGAAGAAAAGACATTGATTTTTTCCGGGAATACGACATTATCCTCACTACCTACGGCACGATGCGCAGCGACGTCGAGCTGCTGAGGCAGTTTGATTTCAACTACATTATCCTGGACGAAGCGCAGGCCATCAAAAACCCTGACTCGCTGACATCGAAGGCATCGCGCCTGCTACGCGCACGCAACCGCCTGACCATGACGGGTACGCCTGTGGAGAATAATACCTTCGATTTGTACTCGCAATTCGAATTCCTGAACCCGGGAATGCTAGGTCATGCCGACTTCTTCCGGACCGAATATGCGACGCCGATCGATAAGTACCAGGATAAGGAAAAGGCCGCCGAGTTGCGCAAACTCGTTTATCCGTTCATGCTGAAACGCACGAAAGAGGAGGTAGCGACCGATTTGCCCGATAAAACCGAAACGATCCTGTTCTGTGAAATGGGCAATAAGCAACGGAAGGTTTACGACACATTCCGCGAGCGTTACCGCCAGGAAATCGCTGAGAAACTGGCCACGGAAGGCCTCAACAAGAGCAGTTTTCTTATCCTGGAAGCATTATTGAAATTGCGCCAGATTTGCGACTCACCGTCGATTTTGTCGGTAGAGGAGGATTTTGGCAACGAATCCGCGAAGCTGGAAGAAATTACAAGGGAAATCGAGGAAAATGCCTCTAATCACAAGATATTGATATTCAGCCAATTCCTGGGCATGCTGGACCTGATCCGCAAGCATTTGGAAAAAATGAATATCCCTTATGAATACCTGGATGGGCAGACCGTCGACCGCGCCGGGCGCGTGAACCGTTTCCAAAGCGACGATACCTGCCGCGTGTTCCTGATGAGCCTCAAAGCGGGCGGGGTAGGGCTTAACCTTACCGAAGCGGACTACGTGTACCTCGTCGATCCGTGGTGGAACCCCGCCGTAGAACGCCAGGCGATCGACCGTACGCACCGGATCGGGCAGACGCGCAAGGTGTTTGCTTATAAAATGATCTGTAAGGATACGATTGAAGAGAAAATTCTGCTGTTGCAGCAACGCAAGCAGGATCTGGCGGAAGACTTGGTAGGCGGGGAATCCGGCTTTATCAAGAAACTGAGCCAGGAAGATATTATGGGGCTTTTCAGCTAGAATCCGAGCGTAGCTAAATTACTGAATCGGAATATGGGTTCAGTAATTTAGCATCTTGCTGTTCGCAGAAATGTTCAGCAGCCTTTGATTGACCAGGCGGGCAGTCGGCTCTGATTTGGACGAACTATCGGCTGACGCAAATTCGAAAGTCTGCGAATCGGTCAATAGCTCATCACTGGTTTGCGACTCGCGAATGAGATCCTTCCGGTCGACTGACGAATAATTGTACATTTTTTCTACACTTGCGTGCTGGGCCACTCCATACCTGGCTGCTTTTTGCATTACGCACAGAACCAGTAAAATCGAGGCAATTATAAGTGTAATTCCATTTTTCATGTTAAGAGATGTCTATTGTTTAGGGTTCCAAATCAGACAACACCTCCACAGAGAGCAAATTTCGCGCCAAAAGGTTGGAAGAAATTAAAAATGGTCACAAAAAAACCCGTTTCCATTCAGGAAACAGGCTTTTTTTAAACTTTCCAATATATTACTG
>CBIHPQ010000032.1:0-25273 GCA_966211825.1 uncultured Dyadobacter sp.
AAACCGGCCGCGAGCAGATCATCGTAACCGAAATACCTTATATGATCAACAAGGCGGCGATGATCGAACGGATCGCGTCGCTGATCAACGACAAGAAACTCGACGGCATTTCCGACATCCGCGATGAATCGGACCGCGACGGTATGCGCATTGTTTTTGATTTGAAAAAAGATGCGATACCTAATATTGTATTGAACCACCTGTTCAAATACACGCCGTTGCAAACCTCATTCGGGGTGAACAACGTGGCGCTCGTAAAAGGCCGCCCGGTGTTGCTGAACCTGAAAGACCTGATCAAGCATTATGTAGATCACCGGGTCGTGGTAATTACCCGCCGGACCGAGTTTGAATTGCGCGAAGCTGAAAAGCGGGCACACATTCTGCAAGGTTTGCTGATCGCACTGGACAATCTCGACGCGGTGATCTCCCTGATCCGTGCGGCGCGCGATCCGGAAACAGCGAAAACCGGATTGATGGAGCAATTCAGCCTCTCGGAAATTCAGGCACGCGCGATCCTCGAAATGCGTTTGCAACGTCTGACCGGTCTGGAAAGAGAGAAGATCGTGAAGGAATATGAAGAGATCATGATCCTGATCGCAGATTTGAAAGACATTCTCGCCAACGAATTCCGGAAATTTGAAATCATCAAAACCGAGCTGGCAGATATTAAGGATCGCTACGGCGATGCGCGCAGAACGAAAATTGAGTTCTCTGCCGAAGAATTCAGCGACGAAGACATGATCGCTGATGAGGATATGCTCATTACCATTTCTAAAGAAGGCTATATCAAACGTACGCCGCTTTCGGAATACCGTACCCAAACAAGGGGAGGAGTAGGTTCACGCGGTGTGAAAACCAAGGATACCGATTTCACCGAGCATTTGTTCTCTGCAACAATGCTGAACTACCTGCTGATATTTACCGAATATGGCAAGCTGTTCTGGATGAAGGTTTACGAGGTACCGGAAGGAAGCAAAACCTCGAAAGGCCGTCCGATCCAGAACCTGATCAGCCTCGAAACCGGTGATTCGATCCGTTCGGTAATTAATGTGAAGACATTGTCGAATGAGGATTATATCAACAATAATTACCTCATTATGTGTACCGAGCAGGGCACCATTAAAAAGACTTTGCTCGAAGCCTATTCTCGTCCGCGTACCAACGGGATCATCGCGATCTCGATCAATGAAGGCGACCGCTTGCTGAATGTAGCATTAACCAACGGTGACAACGATATCGTGATCGCGTCGGCTGCCGGTAGGGCGGTCCGCTTTAACGAAAAAGGCGTTCGACCAATGGGCCGTACTGCGGCTGGTGTGCGTGGTATCAACCTGAACGATCCTACCAATAAGGTGATCGGCATGGTTTGTATCAGCCGGGAAGATGCGCAATTGCTGGTGGTATCCGAAAATGGTTTTGGAAAACGCTCTGCAATAGACAGTTACCGTGTTACTAATCGGGGTGGTAAAGGGGTTTCGACCATGAATGCCACCGATAAGGTCGGTAAGTTGGTAGCAATCCGCGAGGTAACCGAAGAAGACGACCTGATGATCATCACGCGCAATGGTATCGCTATCAGAATGAGCGTGCTGGATATTCGCCAGGCGGGACGTAACACGCAGGGTGTGAAACTAATCCGTTTGAATAACTCGGATGAGATCACATCAGTAACCCGTATTTTGAAAGATCCGGATGAAAAAGCGGAAGAACTGGACGAAGATGGCAACGTAGTTCCGAAACCGGTAGCGGTGGTGGAAGGCGCTTCTGCGGACGATGTGTTGGTAACGGATGAGTTGGACGAGGAGGACGAAGATGTCGTTGACGACGAAGAGGAGGACGATGAAGAGCCTTCCGACGACGCAGAGGCATGATTTTTGTAAAAATCCTTTTTATTAAATTATATTTAGAACTCGAACAATCAATCACAACCAAAGTTAATATTTATGAAAAAACTGTTTTTTGTTTCTGCACTTAGCCTGTTCGGCTGTGCTGCGTTCGCGCAGGACGCTGCTGTGAACAAGGCTCTGGTGGATGGATTTCGTAAGGATAAAGAGAAAAGCGATAAAGATGCCAGTGACCCGAAATCAAGTGCAAAGGCTGCATTCTGGCTGGAACGCGCCAAACTTTACGAAAACATAGCCCTACAAGGTTCAGAAGTAGATTCTAGTGCAGCAAAAACGGCTTTGGAAGCCTACAAAAAGGTTGTTGAACTGGATGTTACGAAGAAAGGGGAGCCAGGAAAGTCATCGAAAGAGGCTGCTAACATTATCGCAGGCGGTGAAGGAAGCCAGCTTTTCAATGCATTCGTAAAACAAGGTGCAGAGAAATACCAGGCTAAAAACCTGAGCGGCGCATTGGAAATGTTCCAGGCTGCGCAGGAGATCAATAAAAAGGATACTTTGGCATCCCTTTATGGTGGTATTGCAGCACAACAGCTTGACAAAAAGGATGTTGCAAAAACTTCTTTTGAAACGTACGCTGCCAATGGCGGTAAAGACCCCAGCGTTTTCTACGGTCTGGCTCAGCTGTACCGCTCTGAAAACAACTTCGACAAAGCGATCGAAACTTTGAACAAAGGATTGGCCCAGGCACCTGGAAACAAAGACCTGAAAGCGGAGGTTGTTAACATTTTGCTGGCTTCCGGCAAGGAAGATCAGGCTATCAAAGAACTAGAAGCTTTGGCAGCAGCTGATCCTAAAAACACCCAGAATGTGGTAAACCTGGCTATTTTGTACGATAATATGTACAGAACATCCACTGACAAGGTGAAGCAACTAAGCGCCAAAGCTGGCGGAGGTGCCAGTGCTGCCGCTACCGCTGAAAAGAATCTCACTTCTGAAAAAGACAAGATCGCGGTTTACGACGGTGAGGTAAAACGTATCGGCGCGCTGATCAAAAAGCAACCTAAAAATGCGGACCTGAAACGTCAGCTTGCTGATGTAACTGCAAAGAAAAAGGAAAGCACCGAAGCCATCGCTAAACTGGAAGGTGAAGTGAAAGCTGCTCAGGAAGCTGCAAAAGGCCAGGATGTGGCTGGTGCGGAAAAAGAACTTGCTGACGCGAAAGCAAAACAAAAAGAAGCAAGCGACAAAGCGATCCTGAACTACAAGAAAGCTTTGGAAATCGACGCAACCAACTACGACGCGCTTTATAACCTTGGTGTTTTCTACTTCAACGAAGCTGTACAGCTTAAAGGCGAAGTGGATAACATGAACATGACCGAGTACCAACAACGTGGTAAGGAAGTTGAAGGCCGTGTTTGCGGTAAATTCAAAAAAGCAAAACCATACTTCGAAAAAGCAATCCAGGCAAAGGACGAAGCTGAGGCTAAGGACAACCTGACCAACCTGAACGGCGTTCTTGAACAATTCGCCGCGAAAGGTGTAGCTTGTATTGAGGAGTAAGAATTGGAATTAAGCTTCTTGTAAGCTTGGAAGATAGAAGAGAGCATCGGTAATCGATGCTCTCTTCGTTTAGGAATATCTATTTAACATAATATAAATTATACAACAAATAGTAGACGAACTATCGGCGATGAGGTTTTTGTATCCTGTACCCAATTACAGGTTGAATCTTTTACGCGAATGTCAGACGCTGTGTTTTTCGTGTTGTGTGATTTAAATAGCTGTAATTGAGGTTATTTGGAATGCTTTTTATCTGTTAAAATCTCGGTCCGGAAATTTAAAATTGCCTGAAATCACTGTTTAGACGATCTTTTCGGATGTTAAACGGTGATTTCAGGCAATTTTCTCGAAGACAATTACTGGGAAAATGAAATTTCGACTAACCAATATCACAAATCTTCACACATTCCTGCAACGACGCCAACGGCTCGCGCTTTGGAATGAACTCCTGGGCGACGAATCCTTTGAAACCGGTTTCGACGATCGCCTTCATGATTGCCGGGTAATACAGTTCCTGACCTTCGTCGATTTCGTTGCGACCCGGAACACCGCCGGTATGGTAATGGCCGATGTATTTGTGGTATTGCCGGATCGTCGCGATCACGTCGCCTTCCATGATCGACATGTGGTAAATGTCATAAAGCAGCTTAAAGTTTTCCGAACCGACCATCTCGCACAGACCGGCGCCCCAGGACGTGTGGTCGCACATGTAGTCTTTATGGTTGACCTTGCTGTTGAGCAATTCCATGATCATGGTAATGCCATGCTTTTCAGCCGAGGGCATCAGGCGGCGCAGACCGATGGCGCAGTTCCGCATCCCGTCGTAGTCGGACATTCCGCGGCGGTTGCCGGAGAAGCAGATCACCGTTTTGTAGCCGGCTTCTTTCAATTTAGGAAAAAGGTCCTCGTAACTTTTGACAAGCTCATCGTGCAGTGCCAGGTCGTTGAAGCCCTTCTCGATGCCCATGCCCGCGCCGTTAGGCAGCGCGCAGGTGAGCCCGTATTTTTTCAAAGTCGGCCAGTCGTCGGGCCCGAGCAGTTCTATGGAAGTGATCCCGATCTTCTTGCATTCCTGTGCGAATGTGTCGAGCGGGATTTTGCCGTAGCACCATTTGCATACCGAATGGTTGATCTTACCATTCAGCTTAGCACCCAAAACAGATTCGTTTTTTGCAAAAACATCTGAAATGGACATGAATCCGGCAGTTCCGGCAGCGCCGGCGGCAATATTTTTTAATGCGTTTCTTCTGGTTGGCATAACTGTAATGATTGAATGCTTAGGCAATGTCGCAAATAGTAACCCCCTGTTTCAGCGAAGCAAGATCGTCGCCGCGGCTTGGAACAAATTCCTGTCCTACAAAACCTTTGTAACCGGTTTCAACAATAGCTTTCATGATGGACGGATAATACAATTCCTGGGTTTCGTCGATCTCATGACGCCCCGGCACGCCGCCTGTGTGGTAATGGGCAATGTATTTATGGTATTTTTTAATCGTCGCGATTACGTCACCTTCCTGGATCTGCATATGGTAAATGTCATAAAGCAGCTTAAACTTCTCAGAACCAACCGCTTCGCAAAGGGCCGCCCCCCACTCTGTCCGGTCGCACATGTAGTCTTTGTGGTTCACCTTGCTGTTCAGCAATTCCATCACCAGGGTCACATTATGCTTTTCCGCGGTGGGGATCAGTTTGCGAATACCTTCTGCGCAGTTACGGATGCCGTCATAATCCGACATACCGCGGCGGTTGCCCGAAAAGCAAATGATTTTATCATAACCGGCAGCGCGTACTTTCGGGATCACATCCTCAAAGCCTTTGATCAGCTCCTCGTGATTTTTCGGATCGTTGAAGCCCTTATCGATGCTGCGCGTCAGTCCTTCGCCCCAGGGCAATGCGCAGGTAAGTCCGTATTTTTTGATGACCGGCCATTCTTCCGGGCCAAGCAGTTCGATAGACGTCAGCCCGATCTTCTTGCATTCCTGCGCGAACGTCTCCAACGGAATTTTACTATAACACCATTTGCATACGGAATGATTGATCTTCCCGTTCAACTGGGGGCCAAGTGCTTTTTGCGACGCAGCGAATGCGTCGGCAAAGGAACTTGAAAACGTGCCCAGGCCCGCCGCCGCAGCGATGCTTTTAAGCGCTTTTCTTCGATTTGAAAGTGACTTCATTTAATAGTTAACTATCTGAAATTATATAAGTTAATGACCATTCGCGCGGTGTACCCCCTACCCTTTTTTCTGACTTGAACGTCCATTCATATACGTTCAATCTGAGCTGGTATTTTTATATTATACTACCTACAAAAAAGTAGTGATGCTACCGGATCCGTTTTTGCTTTGAAAGCATCGGGATCAACACGCAGCACCACTATCTTAAGCCTAATTAATTATAATCTACTCAAAAAATCATGTGATCTATTTTCCGCTTTTGGGCGCACCTGATTCGGTGTAGATCGGGTTATTTTTGTTACCGCCAGCCATCAGATAGGCTACTAAGTCTCTCAATTCGTTAGGGTTCAAACCGTTGATCAGACCTGGAAGCATAACGGACACTGGTGAGATTTTGCTGGAAACAACGTCTTTTTTCGCCACTTTCCGTACCGTTTTCGGATCAAACGGGTTTTGTGAAACGTAGTAGAAGTTAGCATCCTGGTTCACCTCGCGGCCAACGATCGACTGGCCGTCTTTCATCTGGAATGAGATGGAAGCATACTGGTCAGACACCGCCTTGTCGGGTTCGATGATCGCTTCGAGCATATCCTTCACAGAGAAACGGGTTCCCAATTGGGTCAGCTCCGGACCAACATCAGCGCCTTCGCCCTGGATTGTGTGGCAACGGCTGCAAAGTACTGCGGAGAAAATCTGCTTGCCGCGTTCGAAATCACGGTTTGCGAGACTGTCTTTCACAAGTTCAACAGCCTGGTCAACCTTCCAACCGCGACCCGGTCCTTTTGGCGTGTAAAGTTTTACAAGGTCGTTTCCTGTTCCTGTAAGTAATTCAGAACCAGAAAGTTTGTTGTAGTAAGCTACCTTGTCGCTCGGTACGTTTTTCAAAGCCAGCTGACGGGCTTTGTCGATGAAACCGATGTAGCTGCGTCCGCCCTGATAGCTGAATGCCTTGTGGAACCATTTGAAATACTCTTCACGCGAGGCAGGAGTCCAGCCGGTTTTTGCGCTGCTCAGCATAATGGCGTAGAACATCTGCTGTTGCGGCGGCATTTTTTCCAGCAAGCCAGCCAGGTCAAGACCGTATTGCGGGTTGCGCAGGATCAAGTCTGCCGATGCAGTCACCATTTCATTATCCTTATCATCAAATTTCTCGTTTTTCGCGATCAGTGACAGGGTTTTTTCCACCGCTTTCGGTGCTTCGATCGTAATAAGAATTTTGCTTAAAAATCTGTTTTGCAATGCATTGGTTGACGGATACTTGGGATTCAGGTAAGCGATCAATGCAGATTTCGTCGCCGCATCCGGCTGGCCAGTGCGGTACAGGATCACTTCCACAGCGCGCAACAATGCCTGCTTGTTCAAATCGTCGAGCTTCGCGTAATCGATGGTCGTCAATTTTTTCAGCAAAGGCCCTCCTACTTTCGTGTAATCGCCCTGGCGGCCCAATGCGATGGCTGCATAAATAATTGACTGCGGATCTTTCTCAGCGTAAACTTTGCTTTCCCACTGGTCAACAGGCTGGTGCTCAATTGCCAGGCGGCCGGCGTAACGCAGGAAGCGGTCAGGGCTTTTCAGCAATGGCCATGCCTGTTCGATCGCTTTCGGATCCTTTTTAACATGGTATTCTTCAATCGCAGTGCGTTGCTTGTGTTCGTTGGTAACGGTTGGCGTTGCTGCGTTAGATCCTGGTGCAATGTTCTTATAATCACCATAATACACACGGTAAAGGTCCGATTCCAGTCGGCGGCCGCCGGTCAGGAAGTACAATGCGCCGTCCGGGCCGATTGCACCGTCGGTCAATGGAAGCGGCGCTCCCGAAAGGAATTCCTCGTGATCAGCAGTGTAGGTCGAGCCGTTTGGTTTCAGGTGCAGACCGTGAACGATACCAAAACTCCAGTCGAACGCGAGCAATGTGTTTTTGTATTTGGCAGGAAAACGTGCGTCTTTCAGGTAAATGAGGTTCGTAGGCGATCCCTGGCCGATGTTCATGACGGGCGAAAGGAAATCTGCAAATGCAGGCGACGTATTAGCCGAACCTGTTCTCCAACCGAACTCGCCACCGCTTACGGCATGGCAAACGCGTGTCGGACGGTACCAGGGTGTTCCGAAATCCCACTCCATATCCGAGTCATAAGCGAAAAGGTCACCCGCCTCGTTGAATGCGATATCATATGGGTTACGGAAACCGGCCGTGTACAATTCCCAGTTTTTTCCTTCCGGATCTGTATGGGCAATCCAGCCGCCCGGTGCATTACGGTCCGTTGCGTGGCCGCGCGGGTCTTTGATAAACGGGAACAGGTTGTCGTTTTTCCAGTTCGGCATCAAGCGATAGGTATCCATCTGCGGCAGGTCGGTGAAGTTACCGGCCACCACGAAAAGCGACTTCTGGTCAGGCGCCATCACAATACTGTGCGGACCATGCTCGCCCTCGCCTTTCAGCGGTTTGATGAGCGTGATCTTGTCGTATTGATCGTTATTGTCGCTGTCCTGCAAACGGTACAGACCGCTTCCTTTCGGGAAACGCGCATTCGACCGGTTATTGATCATCACATAAAGGCTATTGAATGCATACAGCAAACCGTGGGCATAACCCATCGCAACTTTCGCGGTATCCCCTTCAATTTTAAGTGTTTCAACCTGAGGTTTATCCGTAGAACCGATTGCAGGCAATACCAACCGGTAGAGTCCGCCATATTGGTCGGAAGTAATCATCCTTCCCTTGTTGTCAAACGTCATTGAAACCCATGAGCCGTTTTTTTCTTCCGAAACACTATATAAATGATCGGCCTTGAAGCCATCCGGGAGTTTGAGTTTATCAACTTTTGAGCCGGGAGGACGGTGTTTGGCGGTGCGATTACTTAGCATCACTCCACAAAAGACCCCTACGGCGAGCAGCACCGCGAGCGTCATTGGAAGTTTTAACCATTGTTTTTTAGTGTACATTTTACAGCTCAGAGTTTAAGTAAATATGATTTGATAAAAGGATGAAGCGCCAGAGGCTTAATGGTGAATTGGATGTTCTTAAATAAAGCAAACTAAAACTTCAAATAATCTGATAAATACAATATTAGACCGAAACATCCGTTCGACTATCCTGTTCTGTGGGGTATCGGGCGGATAAGTGGAAGTTTATTCGGCCATTAAACGAAAAGTGCAGCGAGGGTAGCCCTGCTGCACTTTTCGTTTTTTCAAGCAACCATCAGAAATGCGGTGTCAATGCAGCTTCAACAGCCGGCAGACCGTAGTAGTCGTCCAGCACCGTGAATGCATTGGGCGGAGGCACTGCCCCTTTCGGGAAATAGTACGCCGCCGGATTGGCTTTTACCTTGGCACCGTATGCGCCGATGATCTCTTTCACGCGGCCCGTGCGGGTGAGGTCAAACCACCGTTTGTTTTCGAAAGCGAGTTCTACCCTTCTTTCTTTGAAGATCGCTTCACGCATATCTGCCTGCGAAGCTGCCTTGCTTGCGGCAAGACCTGCACGTGTACGGACCTGATTGAGGTAAGTAGCAGCATCGGCTGGCTTGCCTTGCTCATTCAATGCTTCGGCAAGGAACAGCAGCACTTCCGCGTACCGGTAAACAGGCCAGTTTTGGCCGGTGTTTTGGTGTATTGCGTGCGGGCGGGCGTACTTTTTAATGTAAGGATAGGTTTTGTTTTCAACCGCCGATCCGCTCAAAGTCACATATCCGATCGAAATGTCCTTTCTCTTATCACCGGTTTCATAAGCGGCAATGAGGTCAGGCGTCGGGATGTTATTGCTTTCCTGAGAAGTCTGCTGCGGATTGGCCGTTCCGGTAATGGGTGCGATTTCAGCAGCAGTGATCGGCGACGGAATAAACCGGTAGATCTGGTTGCCATTGTAGCCCGACGAGCCTTCCATGTACTGGATCTCAAACAACGACTCTTTGTTGTTTTTGTTCGCACTCGTAAAGGAGAATGCATCGTTGTAGTCCGGCATCAACGCGTATTTGCCGCTTGTGACGATTTCTTTCAACAACGTTTCAGCCAGCGGCCATTTCTTTTGCGTAATGTAAAGGTTCGCCAGCAGCATTTTGGCTGTACCCGAAGTCACACGTCCTGCTTCCTGGGTTGACTTGTCCAACAGCCCGGCGCTTGCGTCTTTGGCATCCTTCTCGATTTGAGCATAGATTTCTTCCGTGGTCGATAATGGTAATGCGGCATCGTCACGGCCTGTTACAGGAACCAGGTGAAGAGGTACTTTACCGAAAAGGCGTACGAGGTCGAAATAGGCAAATGCCCGAAGGAACTGCGCTTGTCCTTTGAGGTTGGCTTTGGAAGTAGCATCGAAATCAACGCCGTCGATCAAAGCCAGGATCTGGTTTGTTCTGGCGATGATGCGGTAGTTCAGCCGGTACTGGACCAATACGTTGTCGTTGGCAGTTACGCCGCCGGCAGTTGGTACAGCGAAGTCAGCTACGTTTTCAGTCGGATCCACCGCGCCGTACAATATGTTACGGGCATAATAGGTGTTGTCGGAATGCATTTCCTCCAAAATCCACGCACGCTCATTGTACATCTGCCGGAAGGGTTCGTAAGCCGCATTAACCGCCTGCTTGAAATCGCTTTCCGAGGTGAAGAAGTTGTTCGAACTCAATGCGGTTTCCGGGTTCACTGTGAGGAACTTGTCCCCGCACCCTGCCATCAGACCTGCTGCCAGGATCCACGCCGCTATATATTTTGTTTTCATTTCTGTCGCAATTTTAATGAACTGGTTTACAAGTCAGGTTAGAAGTTCAGGTTCACACCCAGCGTCCATGTACGTGGTACAGGATAGTTGGAAAGGTCTACACCCTGGCTCAGGTTACCGCCATCGCCCTGTCCGTCACCTTGTGCGCTGGTTTCAGGGTTAGGTCCGCCCCAGTATTTGGTGAACACATAAACTTGCTGCACGCTTGCATAAAGGCGCGCCGACTTGAAGAGCTTGTTAATACCACCCAGGTTGTAGCCTACCGTAATGTTCTTGATCGTGAAATAAGAAGCATTCGCGAGGAAGTGCGAGCTGTTCCAGTCGCGCTCGACTCCTGTGAAGTTACCGCCGTTGTTGGTAGCGCCGTACATTCCTTTACCCGGGTTGATCACCGTAGTCGCTTCTGCCACGCCGGTAACCGGGTTGATGGCATTTTTTACACGGAAACGATCTTTGGCACCTGCCACCATGTTGAACACACCGTCGAGGTTGGCCGTGCTGTAAAGGTGGCGAACCCAGAGTTGGTTACCCTGCGATCCTGATCCTACGATGGAAAGGTCCCAGTTTCCGTAGCTCAGGTTGTTGGTGATACCGTAAGTAAATTTCGGGAACGGGCTTCCGATAATGGTGCGGTCATCCGCGTCACCACCGTTGGTGATTACGCCGTCGCCGTTAACATCTTTGAACTTGATGGTACCAATAGCTGAACGGCCAGGGATGATCGGTGAAGAAGCCAGTTCTTCTTTGCTCATATAAAAACCTTCTTTCACCAACCCGTAGAACTGACCGAACGGCTGACCTACCTGCGTAATGTGGAATGAACCATACACGCGGTCGATGCCCGGCGCCAATTCCATCACTTCGTTACGGTTAAACGAAATGTTGGCATTGGTTGTCCATTTCAGCTTTCCTACCAGGTTACGTGTGGTAAGTGCCACCTCGTGTCCCCAGAATTTGATCTCCCCGATGTTATCATTGAAGTTACCAAAGCCTGCTTCCTGTGGAATCTGAACTGCGTAAAGAAGATTCGTTGTCCTTTTGGTATAGAAATCGTAGATCAGCTGAATGCGGTCGTTGAACAGACCCAAGTCCAGACCCGCATCGAATTGCTTGGTCGTTTCCCAGCCCAGGTTAGCATTCGAAAGGGACGTTACCTGCGCACCGGTAGCCACTGTGCTTCCGAATACGGCGTTGGTAGTATTGTTTACCAGCGCGTATTGCGTGTAGTTACCAATGTTGTTGTTACCGATTACCCCATAGCTGGCGCGGAATTTCGCAAACGAAACTTTCGGCAGCGATTGCATAAAGTTCTCGTCAGATACTACCCAGCCCACCGATGCGGAAGGGAATGTACCCCATCTGTTTTCGGAACCGAAGCGGGAGGAACCATCGGCACGTACAGCAGCAGAGAACAGGTATTTGCCTTTGTAGTTATAGGTCAGTCGTGAAATGTACGACATCAGCCCCCACTCGTTGGCACCATTAAATGTATTCGAACCTGAAATGCCATTCACGTTGAATGCGCCGCCGCGGTCGATGTTGATCGCACCCTGGATTGTCGGAAGGCGGTCATCGGTGTAGGTGTTCGCGGTGATACGGTCATATTCCTGGCGGAAACGCTGTTGGGTGAAACCGGCCAGCAACTCGAAATTGTGGTTTCCGTTAAAGCTGCGGTTATAGGTTGCAAGGTTTTCGTTCAGCCACGAGAAGTTCTGGAAGTTCTGACGGATCGATACCGCAGTGGTAGGCACCGGCGTGTTAATGGCGCTGGTAGCGGTTGATGGGTTGAAGAAGAAGAATTTGTTAGATTCCTGTTCAACATTGATCGTCGATTTCAGCGTCAGGCCTTTGATTGGGGTGTATTGCACGTAAGCATTACCCAGCAACTTGTTGATCTTCGTCTCGTTGGTCAGCTCGTTTGCTGCCCGGACCCAGTTGGGGTAATCGAAAATGTTACCGGTTCCATTAGGGAAGTTGTTGTATTTCGTCAGCTGGCCGTTTGCATCATAAATAGGCATTACAGGCCAGGTGTGCAACGCATTGAAAAGTACCCCTGTACCCCGGTCACCATCCGTTCTCGGCGTGTTGTCATACACAAACTGAGGCGCCACATTGAACCCGACTTTAATCTTGCTCGAAATGTCGTACTCGGTATTCATACGAAGCGAATAGCGCTTGTAGTTGTTGTTGAGCACTACCCCTTTTTGGTTAAAAACACCTGCTACAAGAGATGTGCGCATGTTTTCTTTATTGGAACTGATGCTCAAGTTATAGCTCTGGATGGGAGCTGTGCGAAGCAGCGCGTCGTACCAGTCGTTGTCTTTGCCCCGGTATTTTTCAGGATTTTGAAAAGGCTCTGGCACTGGTTTCAGTTCGTCCTCATACATTTCCTTCTTGAATTGCGCGAATTCTTCCGCTGTCAGCATTTTGACCCGACCTCTCACCGGAACTTTCTGGAAACCTGCGAAAGCATTGAAGCTCACGCTCGTTTTTCCGGGAGCACCGCGTTTGGTCGTGATCAGTACAACACCGTTAGCCGCGCGCGATCCATAAAGGGATGTCGAAGCAGCATCTTTCAGGATGGTAATGTCCTCGATTTCATCCGGGTTCATCTGGCCGATGGTACCGGTGATCGGGAAACCGTCGATCACGTACAGCGGGTCGCTCCCGGCTGTCACCGACACCTGTCCGCGGATACGTACCGACATCCCCTGCCCCGGCTTACCGGTGGTCTGGTTGATCTGCACCCCAGCAAGGCGTCCTTGCAGCTTCTGGGTAACCTGCGATACGGGAATATCTTTCAGTTCCTCGCTTTTGACGGTTTGAACCGCACCTGTGATTTCTTTTTTCAACTGGCTGCCGTAACCTACGACTACCACTTCTGTAAGGGCTTTGGCGTCGGTCGCGAGTTTGACATCGATCGTAGAGCCAGTCCCAGCGGGAACTTCCTGAGTGAGAAAACCAACGGAGGAGAAAATGAGTACGCCGCCTTTGTCTGGAACGTTGATGGAATAAACCCCTTCGGCGTCAGACACGGTTCCGATGGTGGTGCCTTTCAGTACCACGCTCACACCCGGCAGTTTTTCGCCGTTATCGTCAGTTACCTTTCCCTTGATCGTCCGGTCGGCGGTGATGTTGCTGCTTACAATCAGCGGGTTAAGATTTAAACTATTATCGGCCATTGCATTGAATCCGCAAGCCACGCCGATGAGCGCCTGGCCCACGGAGAGTTTCAGGATCGAATTCAATCGGCCATAATAAGGGGATTGTCGAAATTGATTCATAAGCTTCATTTTTAGATTTAGTAATTAGCAGAGGCCCCGGAGTATTGTTAAAATTGCCCGGGAAACGAGGTTAATCGGTTAAGCTTCTTATTCTCATAGTCATCGGTTTAAGTGAATAATTGTCGGGATTGGAAATAGCAGAGTTTGTTTTAAGGTCTTAAAAAACGGCGTCTCGTCGGATCACGAAACGGATGTGGCTTCCCGGCTAGCGAAACAGGCCCGAAAGCTGGCAGATTTATCGTTGACGAAGAGTTGGAATACTCTAAGAAATAAATGTCTTTGTGACGCATAAAAGACAATTATTCATACTTAAAGTAACATTTATGCAATAGTAGAAGGAATGCAACAACAGACTGTCCTGCTCTGTCTGGTTTTGATTAATATTTAATTAACATGAGTTTTTTGGATATATCTTATATCAGACACGCGTATTCCAGCCGTTCGCGGCAATGGCGACGGCGGTTGTACAGGCAAGAAGCAGGTGAGATAGTAAGAGATAAATCCTGCCGGCGGGCTGTTTTATCCGCCGGCAGGCCGGTACTAAGAAAGCAGTTCTTTCACTGCCAATCCTTTTCCGTCGGGAGTCGTATAGAATGGCCGTTTTTCAATTTCATACTGGGTGTCCGGCGGAATGCCCAATGCATGGTAGATCGTTTGATGGATCCCGTCGATCTTGACCGGATTTTCAATGGTTTTGCAAGGGCGCTCGTCGGCAGTTTTGCCGTACACAAAGCCCTTTTTGATGCCGCCACCGAACATAAGCATCGAACAGCCGTCGGTGAAATGGCGGTGCATTCCGTAGAATTTGAGGTCCGAGAGAATGTCCGGCTGCGCAACTTGCTCCTTCACTTTGGCATCGGGGCGGCCTTCCACCATCATATCGCGACTGAATTCGCTGGCGAGTACCACCATCGTGCGGTCGAGCAGGCCTCTCTCGTCGAGGTCTTTGATGAGCTGGGCAATCGGTCCGTCGATTTGCTTTTTCATATCCTGCAAGCGGGTGTGGCCATTTTCGTGCGTGTCCCAACCTTTGAATGGCTCATATTCCGTGGTGACGCTGATGAAGCGCGCGCCCTGCTCGGTCAACCGGCGGGCGAGCAGGCAGCCAAGGCCGAAGCGGCCCGTATTATAGATGTCGTAGCTCTTCTTAGGCTCGGTACTCAGGTCGAATGCTTTCGATTCGGGCGAGTTGAGCAATGCATAGGCCTGCTCCATCGAACGTTTCAGGGATTCGCGCTGGTAGTCGCTGCCGAATTCGCCGACAGGGCTGTTATTGATCAGTTCATTATAGAGCTGGTTCCTGCGCTCGAAACGCCTTGCGTCCATACCCACGGGCGGGCGCACGCTTTCGAGGCCCTGGCTTGGATCGGGAATGAAGAACGGGCCGAACTCATTGCCGAGGAAACCGGCTGTGTGAAATGCTTTGAGCTCTTCGGCCTCTCCCACCGTGAACCGCTGGCCAATGTCGATAAATGCCGGGATCACCGGATTTTTCGGGCCGAGCTCCTTCGCAATCCATGAACCCATATGCGGCGCCGCTACGGTTTGCGGTGGCTCATAGCAGGTGTGCCAATGGTACTGATGGCGAGAATGCAGGATGTGTCCCATGTCGGCCGCAACGTAGGAACGGATCAAAGTTCCCTTGTCCATCACCTGCCCTATCGACTGCAAGCCGTCGGAGAAATGAATGCCGTCGAGCTTGGTCGGGAGCGACTTGAATGTGCTCAAAACGCGGTTGCCTTCCATGTCTTTTTCGAACGGCGTATAAGCTTTCGGGTCGAAGGTTTCGGTGTGTGCCATGCCGCCGGCCATCCATAAAAGTATCACTGTGTCCGCCGAAGAATTGGCTCCCGCCTTGCCCCGGCATGAGGTAAGCAGGTTTGATACGGGTGCTCCTGCTGCCAATGCTGCCAATGTTGCTGCGCTGGCCCGTTGCAGGAACTCCCTCCTATTCCATTGGATATTCATTTTGTTGTCTATTTTAAATGCTGTATTTCAATAGTTTAACCAATAATGCATTTTATACTTTAAATACTTTTAATATTATGATTAATACTAAAAATTTAATTTTAATGATAAGTACTAATTGTTATTTCTGTATTTAAAGTAATGATCATTTGATATTATAAGTAAGTGTAATTTGTATTACACATTTAATATATCAGCTGAAATTCCGGAACCAGTGCTATCGCCCAGACGAGGTCCTGAATGCCTTCCTCGCTCGGTGTCGGGCCGAGGATTTTCTTCGCAGCCGCGAGCTCTTTCGCGCCCGGTGTCCTGCCCAGCGCTTTACGGTACAGGGCCGTCACCAGGGAGTCGGACGTCGGGTATTGCGACTTCCATGCCTTGGATCCCGCTTTGAGCGTTTCCGTAAATTTCGAACCGTTCGTGAGCTCCAATGCTTGCAGGAGATTGGCCTGCGAAGTGCGGCTGGTACTCACCGTCTCGCGGTTCGGTCGGCCGAGCGAAGTCAGGAAGGGATCGTTTTTTACGAATGCGGCACGCGGGAAAGGCAGGCGCGTTTTGATATCTTCCGGGAGCTTCTTCAAGGCAAGCGCCGTGTCGGCATACATCGGTATGAAACTTGTGCTGATGGCGTCGGCGAACTGCTCGGCGGTAAGTCTCCTGCGTACCATGCCGGTAAATTTGAAATCATTGGCCATAATGTCCCCCGCTTCTTTAACCGACGTGGATGGCAACTGGTAAGTCTTCGACGTGACGATGGTGTAGATGAGTTTTTTGACATCATAGCCATTCGCCACGAAATCCGCGGACAGCCAATCCAGCAAGTCCTGGCTCCATGGCATATTGTCCATTGCATCCACCGGCTCCACAATGCCGCGGCCCATGAGCTGTGCCCAAACCCGGTTCACGAGCGTGCGATATAATCTCCCGTCTTTGGGCTGCACCAGAAAATCGGCCAGTTGGCGAAGGCGTTTCTCGGTACTTGCATTAACCTCGATCTCGCCCAGCTCGGGATAGAGCATCCGTGTTCCGGCGATTTTGCCGGTAGGCTTGTCGCAACGGTTAATTTCAAGCAGCGTGTCGGCAAATATGTTTGCGAATGCATATGCGTCGGCGAGTTTCCAGTCGCTGATGAAGCTGTCGTGGCAGGAAGCACATTTTAGATTTAAACCTAAAAACACCTGGGCCACGTTTTGAGCGGCCTGCATTTCGGTGCGCTGGCTGGAATTGATCGTTCCCCGCCATTTAATGCCTTTGATAAAACCCTCCGAGTCCTTGGTAGGGCTGATCAGTTCTTTCACAAACCAATTATATGGCTTGTTATCGAGCAAGCTTGCGTAAAGCCATTTGGAAATACCGGAGCGGCCGCCGGTAATGTAGCCCGTTCCGTCGTAATCGTTGCGGAGCGCGTCGTTCCAGAATGTCATCCAGTGTTGTGCGTATGCGTCGTTTTGCGACAGGAGCTCTTTGGCAAGCAATTCGCGCTTGTCGGGGCGGGTGTCGGCAACGAATGCATCAACCTTTGCGGGCGACGGCAGCAGGCCTACAATGTCCAGATGGACGCGGCGAATATAGGTACGGTCGTCGACGACGGGCTTCCAGGCTGTTTTGTTCTTTTGGAAGTACGAATTCACGAAGAGGTCGACGGGCTTATTGAGGCCGGACGTCGCCGCAGGCACCACCGGCGTACGCGGGGCGAGCTCGGCTACGCGATAAATGCTCTTTTCATTGCCATCGGGCCACGGCGCTCCTTTCTCAATCCAGAATTCGAGGAGCTTAACCTCCTTCTCCGTCAGGCGCTTACCCTTGGTGGGCATCGCATCCTTGTCGCCTTTGGGAAGTGAAATACGGCGGATCAGCTCGCTTTTGTCGGGGTGATTCGGTACTACCACCACGCCATTCTCTCCGCCCTTCATAATGGCCTCCTTGCTGTCGAGCCGGAGATCGCCTTTCATTTTCGTTTCGCTGTGGCAGCTGTAACAGTTGTGCGCGAGGATCGTCCTGACTTCCACATTGAGGTTTTGTATTTGTTCAGCGCTTAATGCGCCGTTGTTGGTTAGCACAAAGTCGGCTTCGGTTTCGCCCTCGGGCTCTACCGTTTTGTTACCGGGCAGCACGCTCGACAGGTAGTCTTCGCCATGTGTGAGCATTGCACCATAATGGCCCGCGAACGACACACCAAAAACGGTAGTCAGCAACAATCCGCGGAAAAGGCTTCTGTTACCCGAGCGTAATACGAATGCTGTGACGAGGGAAAGAACCATCGTGGCTATCCCCGCCCAGCGGTGGATTTCGAGGTTGGTACCACTGGAATCTTCGGAGCTGGCGAGCAGCAGGCCGAATGCGACAGCGATCACGGCGCTTCCCGCGCTGATCCAAGTGATAATGCGCGTCCCGTCGCGTAAAACGGTCGATTTGTGCTTCCAGTCGATGAGCTCAAAAAGCAATGCAATGCAAAGAAGTCCGATGGGAAAGTGGACCAGTAAGGGGTGCAAACGTCCTAAAAATTGCCAAAGCCAGAAAGTTTCGGTTGCTTGGAGTAACACAAGTTCAAGGGGTTAGTGGTTCAGGAATATCGGCGGGGATATTCCGCAATATCATACAATACTAAAATGCATTAAAGGGAATAGTATCCTGTTCTGTCTTGTTATAAATAATAAATATTCATGATTTTCTAAAAAGGATTATATAAATGGCTGTTATTGTATAGGATTGTCTATTAGGGATATAACGTTTTTTCTCATGGATAAGTTATAAAATTTAACAGGAGGGACATATTCAACGTCCCTCCTGTGGATTTAAACCGGGATGCTGATCAGTAACCCGTGTTCTGGGTCAGTTTTGGGTTGATCAGAATCTGAGGAGCCGGCAACGGCAGGAAATACTCATTGTCGGTGTAGACATAATCCGTCGAATTGAATGGCACATTACCTCTTGCTACCGTCGGTTTCGCGCGTTCCTGCGCACCGTGTGCGTTCATGAATGCTGCCCATTCGGCCGGCGTTTTGGTTCTTTTAAGATCAAACCAGCGGTGGTTTTCGAACGCCAGCTCCAATCTTCGCTCTTTCAAAACAGCGGTTCTGAAAGCTACTTTGTCCGCGAGCGTGAGGTCTGCGAGGCCTGCACGTTTCCGGACCTGGTTCAGATATCCCAATGCTTCGCCATTCGGGCCGGATTGTTCATTAATCGACTCCGCCAGCATGAGCAACACGTCCGCATAACGCAGTACCGGCCAATTGGTGTTGGTACGGTTCACGATCGTATGCGGGTAATTGTACTTGATCACGTAGGGCACTTTATACGTAGTTGTATCCAGTTTGAAGTCGGGTTTCAGGGAAATATCCTTTCGCAGATCACCCTTTTCGTAGGTTGCCATGATGTCGTTGGTGGGGACATTCCGGCCGCCGTTAGAGCCTGCCGGAAAGCCTGTTACTGCGCCCTTCGAAACCCGGGGAGCAAATACGTATTCGAAATTGCTCCACTCACCGAGGTCGTTATCTCCCTGGTACTGGATTTCGAAGATCGATTCGATACCATTTTTCCTGTTTGGATTGAAATTGTCGGCGTAATTGGCATGCAATGCATAGCCGAGCGTTGTTACCTCTTTTAACGTGGTGACAGCATCCGCGTACTTTTTCTGCGTAAGATAGGATTTCCCCAGCAAGCTCAGTGCAGCGCCTTTGGTAGCCCGGCCTTTGTCGGCATCCGAGGCATATTTGGCAGGTAATGCTGCTATGGCTTCTTTCAGGTCTTTCTCAACTTGCGCCCACACATCGGCCTGAGGCGATCGCACGAGGTCGAACGCCGGGTCGGGGATCGACAGGGTCGATGTGACAATGATGACGTCACCAAAGTACTGGACGAGATTGAAGTACATGTATGCGCGCAGGAATTTGAGCTGACCTTCCGCTTCCTTCCGGCCCGTTTCGGTCATGGTAGCGTCTACCATTCTCTCCAATGTCAGGTTACAGTTGTACATCGCCGCGTAGTAACCGTTCCAGAGGTTGGCAATTTCACCATTACCCGAGTTCACCGTGCCAAATTCGAATGCCTCCCAGCCGCCCGCGCCGCCACGGTCGGATGGGTTCAGGTCGAGCGTCGTATTATCTGTCTGAAACTCTCCAAACAGATAGGTGGCATTGGTAAGCCCTTGTATCTGGCTGTAAACGCCGCTGACAGCCTGCTTCACCTGTTCTTCATTTTTGTAGAACAAATCGACCTGTACCTTGGTCGGGTCGGTCTGGTTGAGGAAATCTTCGCTACATGACGACAGACACATTGCCAGTGCGATTCCCAGTATCGTTACTTTTTTCATCTTCGTCATTGTTATAAGTTAACTTTAATACCAAGCGAGAACGTTCTGGGCACCGGGTACGACTCGTCGTCATTGTTAAGCTCGGTTCCGGCCCTTACGCCTGCATCGGGGTTGTTGCCCGGGTACTTGGTGATGAGCAACAGGTTAGCTGCATTAAAGAAAACGCGCGCGTCTGACAAAATGCCGTCTATTTTAGGAAGCGTATAGCCGATGGTCACGTTTTTGATCCAGGTATGGCTTCCGTCGTACACGTAGCGCTCGCTGCTCTCGCGTGACCATTTGAAATAGTCCGTACCGCCTTGTGAGTTCTTGGCACCTGGGTTGGAGCCCGGGTTTTCAGGTGAACGCCAGCGGTCTTTCGCTTTTTCGAGCACATTGAAAACGCCGTCCATGTTCATCGTCGAAGCCTCGATATTCCGGTAAATATCGAATTTGTGGGCGCCCATCAGCAATACACTCACATCGATTCCTTTGAAGTCTGCACCAATCGTCCAGCCCCAGTTGAATTTCGGGTTAGGGTTACCGATTTCGGTCATATCCTTCGTGTCGTACGAAACAATTCCGTCGGGACCACCATTGGCTGCGCCGTGGAGATCGGCAAACTTCATCGCTCCCGGCACGGCGCCTTCCTGCAATGGCGCAGCGTCGATCTCGGCCTGCGTATTGAAGATACCCAGTTTTTTATACCCGAATATCATCCCGATTGGCCGGCCCACCTGCTGGATGTTATAGCCGCCGTACTGGCTTCCTTGGAGGATAAAGTCGTTTTGGCCGCGGATTGCGAGGATTTTGTTACGGTTAAATGTAATGTTCGCATTCGTCCGGAAATTCACCTGCCCGACTTTCATACGGTAACTGGCCGCGATCTCCACGCCCTGGTTCTGGACCTTCCCCAGGTTTTTCAAGGTCGAAGTAAAGCCGGATACTGCCGGAATGCTGTAACCAAGCAACATATCGTCCGTGATCTTTTTGTAATACTCCACAGTGAAAACAAGACGGTTGTTGAATGTTGCGAGGTCAAGACCGACGTTCAGCTGATTGGATTTTTCCCACGTCAGCTCCGGGTTGGCAAAACGCGTCACAGTCTTTCCGATGGACAGCGAATTGTTGAACACGTAGTTATTCAAACCCAGGAATGCGAGACTGGCGTAGTTGCCATCGTCGCCTGCATTTTGCCCGGTACCGAAGTTGTTGTTGGCACTTACCTGATAGGTGTTATTGCCCGTCATACCCCAGCTACCACGGACTTTCAGATCGGTGAGCCAGGCAGCTTTTGGAATGAACGGCTCTTCGGAAATCCTCCAACCCAACGATACCGCAGGAAAGTTGCCAAATTGGTGGCCTTCGCTAAAACGGGAGCTTCCCTCGCGGCGGAATGTTGCCGAGACGAGGTACCTGTCTTTGAAGGAGTAGTTCAAACGTGCCAGGTATGCAAGCATCGTCCATTTACGTTCCATGGAGTTCGATGAGCGGATCGTTGCATTGCCCAGGTATGGTGCCAGGTCGTCCGGAAATGTGTTACCCGCGCCGTACAAACCCTTGACAATTTCTTGCTGGGCAGTGTAGCCGAGCATAGCGTCCAGGTGATGGTTTTCGCCGAAATTCACATTGTAGGTAAGCAGCTGATCGGCCGTATAGTTTTGAAGCTCTTCCACATCGTCACGTTCCGAGGCAATGCGCGGAGGTGCTCCGTTCGAGCCGGTCGCAATCGCGAGACCGATCGTGGAAGGTACATATTCCTTATACTTGTTATAGTTGAGCTTCGCATTCACCGAAGTCCTGAATTTCAACCCTTTGGCAATGTTGAAATCAATATAACCGTTGGCCAGCACATCGGCGATATTCCTGTCGCGGCTAATGGCTTTGAGCAGGTATAACGGGTTAGGGAAGCCGAAAATATCACCTACACCATTGTAGTAGGGAATCAGTTCGCCCTTTTGATCATAGGCAGGATAGCGCGGGTCACTGATGAGCGTCAGGCCGACCAATGCACTGCGGCCGTCGGTAGCGGCAAGGCTCGAACGCGAGTAGCTTCCGGCAATGTTCACGCCCATTGAAATGAACTTGTTAACGTCCCCGGCGAGGTTGGTCCGAAGTGAAACACGGTCATAATCAGTGTATTTCAACGCGCCTTCTTCTTTGTAATAGCCCAGGGAAACCATTGATTTGATAGGCCCTTTTCCGGAAGACAATGACAGGTTGACGTCTGTGTAAGGGGCATTGTTGTTCAGGATCAGGTCGAACCAGTTGGTCGAATACTTGGTCTCCGAAGGGTCCCGGAAGTCAAGGGGGATTTCCTCATTGGTAGGCTGCCGCTTTTTGTCGAGCAAAAACCGCCCAATGAAAACCTCCTTTTTAAACTGCGCAAAATCCGGGCCGTTCAATACCTTGGTTTTCCGCGAATCAGGGACGTTCTGGATACCATAATCGACGGAAATATTCAGGTTGGTTTTGCCTTCCTTCGCCGATTTGGTCGTGATCAAAACCACCCCATTGGAACCGCGGGCACCGTAAATGGCCGTAGAAGCCGCGTCTTTCAGCACGGTAATGGTTTCGATATCATTGGGGTTGAGGTTCTGACCGACAGAAATACCGACCGGAAATCCGTCGATTACATACAATGGGTCGCTACCGGCCCCAAGGGAACTGATACCGCGGACCTTTACTTCGAACTGCTGGCCCGGCGTACCACTTTTCTGTTTGATGATCACTCCCGGTGCCTGGCCCTGGATCATGCGGGTTACATTGGACTTGGGAACTTCCCCAATGTCCTCCATATTGATGTTGGATACAGCAGAAGTAATGTCGCGCTTGCGCTGGGTACCGTAACCCACCACGACCACTTCTTCCAATGCTTTGTTATCCACGGCTAATTGGACGTCCAGAGACGTCTGATTAGCCACTGAAATCTCTTTTGGTACGTACCCGACAAAAGAGAAAACTAAAACAGGGCTGCCTGTTTCGGGAACATTGATGTTGTAGCGGCCCTCTGTGTCGCTCACAGTTCCGGTGCTGGTGCCTTTCACCACAACACTGACACCCGGTAATCCGGCTCCATTTTCATCGGTAATTTTTCCGGACAGGGCCCGGTCGGCGGTTACTATCACCGGATCATTCGTCGGGGCGGCTTTGGCCGGGGCTTCACACAGGCCCGCGAACGCGACGCCGAACAACACCTGGCCGACCATCAGCTTTATAAGCGGACGCACCCGGGTGTTGAATCTCATTTGTCGAGGTTGATTCATACGTTTAGGATTGGAATAGTTAGTGAATTGATCTTTAAAATGGGCTTCATGCTTGGAGTCTCTTCATATGGTGCTGTTTTGAGTAGGACAAAGTGGCCCGAATTGGCCGGAACGGAATAATAAAATTCAAACATCTTGCCGGGAGACAAATGGTTGGGCTTAAAGCACATATCGACCTTTGTGTTTGATATGTACAATTAATGATTTGAATTATATTATTTTTACAATGTATCGGTATTTGAATTTCATACTATCCTGTGCTGTCCGGTAAAGGCGGAAAATTGTAGTCGGGACACAATTAAATTACCGTTGGCTTCCGGGAGGAAAATTTAATAGGACCTTAATCGGGTGATATACTGTTAATTTGACTATTTTAGGGCGTCGGCGTTCATCCAATCACTCACTACATGATGAAAGATCTACGGTTCCGATTGCTTCTTTTTGTGCTTCTGGGGTGGTTCACGCCGTTAACTTATGCCAATCACATTGTTGGCGGTGAGTTGCAGATGAAACCAACCGGTTCTGCGGGGCAGTTCGAGATTTCACTGATCCAGTTCTGGGATCAAAACAATCTGATTATTCCTAAACCGGACAATCCGGGTAACCGCGATGTAACCGTCTATTTGTACATTTACCAGAAAAGCAATAAGCGCTACAAGGCAACTGTCACGCTCGATTATCTCACCACAGAGCAGATCACTTATCAAAACCGGGCTTGTGCAAGCAGCCGATCGCTTAATACCTCCATTGGTTATTATAAAGGAACAGTGAATCTGGATCCGGCGAGTTACAATGACCCGGGCGGATATTTTATCGTTTGGGAGCGCTGCTGCCGGAACGACGACATCAATAATATCGTCGATCCGGGCGATAACGGGATGGTCTTTTACCTGGAATTTCCTCCCCTTTCCGTTCGGAATTCTTCCCCGGAATTCGTCGCGCCCAACGGCCAGTACATTTGCAGCAACAGGTCGTTCTCGATGCCGATGAGCGCCACCGACGCGGATGGCGACGAACTCCGGTACTCGCTCGTAACGCCTATGCGCGGTACGACCAGCCCGGGCGAGACTATCGGTGACAGTATTTCAAAAAGCAGTTATCCACTGGTAACCTGGTCGAGCGGGGTCAGTTTATCGAACGTCATCCCGGGGCCGAAACCGCTTCGGATCGATGCTGCCGGAAAACTGACGGTTACGGCTAACTCACTCGGCTTGTATGTATTCACGGTTCAATGCGAGGAGTTCAGGAACGGCAAACGCATTGGTGTTGTGCGACGGGATTTTCAATTGCTGGTGATCGACTGTAATGACGATCAGCCGGAACCGCCGGTGATCAAACTGGAAGGTAATGACGTTTCCGAAGTGAGCTTTTGCCCCGAATCGCCCGTGGAGCTCAGTACCGACGATGCGGCGGATTGGTCGTATCAGTGGCAGCTCAACGGACTCAATATTCCCGGAGCGAACGGCCCCCGCATGATGGTGAAAGACTCCGGCAACTACTCGGTGGTCAAGAGTTATACTAAAAAATGTTCGCGGGATACGGCTTCGTCTATCGTGCGCGCAACATTCACCGATCCGCTTCCGGCTGTGATTTCTTCCGACAAACAAATGCTCTGCGTCAATGATTCGATTGTATTGCTCGCGAATAATGGCGTTACAACGCAACACGAAAAATTGTCGTGGCGCAATGGTGCCGTCTTGCTGGAAGCGAAGGGCCCGGGCCTGACCGTGAAGGAGCCTGGTATTTATGTGCTGGAAATAGACGATGACATACCGGGTTGTGCGGGAAGAGATACGATCGAGATTGGCCGTGAAGAATTTTCCGTGACCTTGCCCGAAAAGAAAGGGATTCCCGAAGGTGGCAGTGATTCGGTCACACCGCTTGTAACTCCGGACGCTTCTTCCTATATATATGCATGGTCACCGCCGGATGGTCTGATATCCTCGACCAATGAGAAGATCGCGACGATTGCGCCCGTGCAGGCAGAGCAATTGTACCACCTGAATGTGACGTCGCCGAATGGCTGTACTGCCGAAGATAGCGTGCTGGTGTATGTGGTCAAACGGATGTACGTCCCGTCGTCATTTACACCGAACAGTGACGGTCATAATGATACGTTTCAGATTTTCAATGCCGATGGTCAGATCGAGCGAATGCGGGTTTACAATCGTTGGG
>CBIHPQ010000033.1:0-24469 GCA_966211825.1 uncultured Dyadobacter sp.
CCGTCGCCCACAGTTGCGATGCGCTGCCCAATCGGGTTTTTCCAGCCAAATTGCTTTGCCGCCGCCTCGTTGATCAGCACGGAAGAACTGTCAGCGCCAAAGGACCTGGAAAAATTTCGTCCTGTTAGAAGGCCGATACCCAGCGTTTTCAGATAATCTTCGTCGACCTGGTAGGTGGTGAAACGGTATGGGGTAATGTTGTTATCGGAGCTCTCGGGCAGAAAACCGTCGGTGCTGTTGTTGGAGGAGCCCGCAGGGAGGAAACCGGCGAGGGTGACACTATTCACCGCCGACAGCTTACTGAGCTCTTCCTTAAAAGTCTTCGCTTTGTCACCCAGCAAGTAGGTATCGTGCAGGATCAGCACTTGTTCTTTATCAAAGCCTACTTTCTTATCCTGGATAAAACGCAGCTGCTGGTAAACGACCAACGTTCCGATGATCATCGCAATGGAAACCACAAACTGAATGGTAACGAGCGTATTGCGCAGCCACCCACTTTTCACGCCCGCCTGAATACTGCCTTTCAACACTGCCATCGGCTTGAAAGCGGAAAGGAAAAACGCAGGATAGCTGCCGGCCAGCAGGCCCACGATCAGGCAGCCAGCCAATGCATATCCAATCATCCGGACATTCAGAATGGATTGCAGGTCGAACTGCTTGCCGGCCAAATCATTGAAACCGGGTAAGAGCAGCACCACCAGCGCGAAGGCTACCAAAAGCGCAACCAGCGTCACCAAAACAGATTCGGTGAGAAACTGCGCCATGAGCTGCTGGCGCACGGAGCCCATTACTTTCCGAACGCCCACTTCCTTCGCCCGGCCCGCAGAACCAGCGGTGGAAAGGTTCATGAAGTTGATGCAGGCAATCAGGAGAATAAATGCGGCGATGGCCGTGAAAATGTAGATGTATTTGATATTGCTGTTGGCTTCCAGCTCATTTTCGAGATTGGAAGTGAGGTGAATGTCCGTCAATGGCTGCAATGCAAAACCGAAGCGGTCGCCTTTACGCAGGTATTCCTCGTAGGACATTCCCAGAAATTCCTGGATTTCCGGGCCAATGTATTTCCTGACAACCTGCGGCATTTGAGCCGTGAGCTTTTCCGCCGGGTAACCCTCGCGTAGCAGCACATAGGTATGCGCGCCACTCGAAAGCCATTTTTCACCCAGCGTAACTGATTTCATCGATCCGAAAAAATCATAATGGAAGTGCGAATTGGACGGCACGTCTTCGCAAACGCCCGTCACCCGGCACAGGCCGATACTGCCCATAGACAGGCTCTTCCCAACCGGATCCTCGTTCCCAAAATATTTCAATGCGGTGGATTTGGTCAGAACGACAGTCTTCGGCTCTTTAAGTACCGTATTGGCATCACCCTTCAACAGCGGTATGGAGAAGAAATTGAAAAAGTTGGAGTCGGTAAAAATGACACGCTCTTCCAAAAAGCGCTTTTCTCCATTCTTGACGAGAAACGTACCGTTGGTATTCAGCCTCGTGTACGCCTCTACGCCCGGATAGTCGCGCATGAGCGCCGGGCCCGCGGGAGCAGAAGCGCCTGCGATGTTGACGTCGTTCCCTCCGATCCGGCCATGCAATGTAACCCTGAAAATACGATCGGCACGGACATTGAAACGGTCATAGCTCAGTTCGTGCTGTACGAAAAGCAGGATCAGCATACAAATCGCCAATCCGATGGCCAGGCCGAAGATATTAATAGAGGCGAAGGCCTTCTTGTTCCAAAGGCTTCTCAGGGCGATTTTCAGATAACTGGATATCATAACTGCGCCGGCTACGGGGGTTGACGGATGGATTTTCCCAACTTGACAGTCAAATTGTGAACCAGCCCATGACAATATCACAATTACCTGAAAATCAATTTTTTATGTTTTTGCAAAACAAATAAGCGGTGTTCACTATCGGACACGTTCCGTTCGATTTGGAACGGGGTACAGCCCGGGGGCCTGCTATTCGCTCCGTAAGCTTTTTACGGGGTTCATGACGGCGGCCTTAATGCTCTGGAAACTGACCGTCGCAAAAGCAATGGCCGTGGATAGTATGGCAGCTATCGCGAACACCCACCAGTAAATATCCGTACGGTAGGCAAAATTCTCCAACCAGCGGTCCATTCCAAAATACGCTATGGGCGATGCGATCACGAATGCAATGAGCACCAGTTTAAGAAAATCCCTGGAAAGCAGTCCCACAATGCTCGCGATGGACGCGCCCATGACCTTTCTTACGCCTATTTCCTTGGTGCGTTGCATGGTGCTGTAAGAAGCCAGTCCGAGCAACCCGAGGCAGGAAATGAATATCGCCAGGATCGCAAAATTGAAGAACAGCTTTTCAAAACGCTCTTCGCTGCGGTACTGTCGGTCGAAGAATTCGTCCATAAAATAATAGCTGAATGGCCGGCCAGGTATCGCTTCTTTCCACTTGCTTTCCACAGCGGCAACGGTTTCCTTCAACCGGTTGCCTTCGATTTTCACAGAAACAAGTTCAGCCCCGCGCGGTTCGATGCGCATGGTGAGTGGTTTGATGTTTTCCTGCAAAGAGCGGAAATGGAAGTCCCTGACCACCCCGATGATCTTGCCTTCACGTCCCCACTGCTTGAACCGGCGACCGAGCGCGTCTTCGGGTTTGGCATAACCCAGGAGTTTCACAGCGGCTTCGTTCACGACCATGGCCTGGGTAGTATCTGTGCCGAATTCACGCGAAAACGCGCGACCGGCAGCCATTTTCAGGCCAAACTGCTGAATGTAATCGAAATCGACGAAATAGAGATCCAGGTTCGCAACCTGTAAATCGCCGCTCCTGTTTTCGACTTCGGAATATGCGCCCGGGTTCGAACTGCCGGGGACACTCGACGACGCGGCAGTGGACTTCACGCCCGCCAATCCCCTGAGCGATTCTTTGAATGCCTCCCGCTTGGGATCACCCTGGGAATTGATGATCAGCATCTGGTCCTTGCTGAAACCCAGGTCGCGGTTACGCATGTAGTTCATCTGGATATAGACGATCATCGTCGCGATGATCAGGGCAATCGAAATGGCAAACTGGACGGTTACCAGCCCTTTTCTCAACAAAATACCCTTGAGACTCGTCGAGAACCGTCCTTTCAATACCGTTACCGGCTCGAACGACGACAATACCAGCGCGGGGTAAATGCCGGCCAGCACGCCGATCAGGATCGCCGCCAGTAGCATATATATCAGAAACGAAGGGTCGGCGAATATGCCGGAAACGATCACTTTGCCTGCCAGGTTATTGAACAGCGGGACCAACGCTGCCGACAGCATGATCGAAAACACAAAGGCGATCAGGCAAAGCATGACCGATTCGCTCACGAACTGCCTTGCCAGCAATCCTTTGGCCGCGCCTACCACCTTGCGGATCCCGACTTCCTTGGCGCGCTCCGCCGAACGCGCCGTAGTGAGGTTCACGAAGTTGATGCAGGCGATCAGCAGAATGAAAATCGCCACTACGGAGAACACATATACGTTGCTCATGCTGCCCTTTTCAGCCACGTCGCGGCTCGATTTCAAATGCACATCGAGCAGCGGTTCGAGAAAAAGCTTGTAGGACATCTTGGATTCGCGCATGAGCTTGCCTGCGCGGCGTTCGAGGAATGCCGGCAATTTCCTTTCCAGAGTTTTGCTGGCAGCTCCCGGTTTGAGGAGCAGGTAGGTCGTCGCGCCGAAGTTGCCCCACTCGTCGTCGATACCGCGGTTGAAGCGTTGCGTCATGGTCGTCATCGAAACGAACATATCCCCTTTGATCAGGGAGTTTTCGGGAATGTCTTTCATTACGCCGGTAACTTTGGCTGGAAGTCCTTCTCCGGATAGTAGCAATGTCTGACCCACCGGATCCGTGTCGCCGAAGTATTTTTTGGCCGCCTTCTCCGTGAAAACCAGGCTCAGGGGCTCTTTCAATGCAGTCTTAGGGTCGCCCTGGATTAATTTAAAGTCAAAAACACGGAAAAGCGATGAATCGGCAAACACCGTTGCTTCTTCCTGAAACTTAATATCCCCTTTCCGCACCAGGAAACTACCGCCATTCAGGCGCGTGTAGGCTTCCACTTCGGGAAAATCCTGCTTGATCGTCGGCCCGAAGGCCCATGACGTAATGCCTGCATTAATGGTTTCCGAAGGGGTGATCACGTCCGTAACCAACCGGTAAATGCGGTCCGATTTGGAATGGAAAGCATCGTAAGTCAGCTCGAAGTTGACATACATCGAGATCAGCAAACAGGCCGACATCCCGACGGTCAACCCCATAATGTTGATCACAGAAAATACCTTGTGCTTCCAGAGGTTCCGGAAGGCGATTTTGAAATAGTTTTTTAACATGGCTGTCAGGTAAATGAGGCTATAAACCTGAGATATATTAAATGCATACCAGAATTACAACCAATTGAAAATCAAAAATATAACCCTATAAAACAAAAACTCAGCTGTCCGAAAACGAACAGCTGAGCTGGTTATTGATATTTGAAATCAGAGGTTCGTAAAACGCAACGTCTGCCCGTAGACCACCGTTCCATTGCTCAAAATTGCGTAGGCACGGTAGTAATTACTGTTTGTACATATCTGAGGACCAACCTCGGTTTTAACCCCTGTCGAAAATGGCATATCGAAGACGATTTTAGGATAGTTTTCTATCGTAGGGTTGTCATGACCCGGCCCGGAACCTCCGCCCAGAGCTGAATTATAGACTATACCGTATTCAGTTACCGGCACGGTACCAATATTGAGTACTTCCAGCTCCGTGGTGAACGAGCATTTGCCATGACTCGAATCGTAGAACAACTCATGTGTACTCAGCAGGGGAGGCTCGCCCGGGACCTGGTGATCCTGGCAGGAATAGCTGAACAGAAACAGCGACAAACAAATTAGTCCTAAAACCGACAGACGTTTTTTCATAATATGGGTGGCTAAGAATGAACGGAAGTTAAATACTACGAATTTTACAAATTAATCTTCATTTTGTAAAATAATACTATTTAACGTGACTACCTAGTCATTCTTTAAAGACGCCGCAGGATTGATCATCGCTGCATGCATCGCCTTGAAGCCCACGGTAAAAAGTGTTATGAGCAGCATCATGGCGATGGTGAAAAAATACACCCAGAGCGGAACGCTGATCCTGTAAACAAAATCCTCCAACCAATGAGACATCAGGTACCAGGCGACCGGCATTGCTACCACGCCGGAGATCAGTACCAGCACAACAAATTCCCTCGACAGCATCCCGACAATCGCCGAAACCGATGCGCCCAGGACCTTCCGGATCCCGATTTCCTTCGTGCGGGTTTCGGTTGTGAAGGTAATTAGTCCAAAAAGGCCCATACAGGCAATGAAAATGGCGAGCGCGGTAAATACCGAAAACATGCCGGAAAGCCGCATTTCATTTTGGAAAGTTTCGTTGAATGCGTCGTCAAGGAAATAGTATTCAAAAGGCTTTTCGACATCGTACTTCCCGAATATGCGGCCAATTGCTTTGACGTTGGCGGCAATGTCGGAACGGGTGTCCATTCGTACATATAATATGCCTCTCGAACCGCCGGGCATCCGAAGCATGTTGGTGGTATCCCCCGCGACAGACAACATCATTGCCTTCGCCCCGTGCTGCACGTCCGAGAACTCAAAATCCCTGATAATGCCATCCACATTCATCCCTTCCGTGATCTGCTGCCCGATCGGATCGCCTTTGATACCGAGCTCTGCAACCGCCAGTTCGTTCAGCAATGCATAATTCCCTCTCTTCCCGGCGGCCGGCGGGGTTTTCCATTGTAATCCCAAGGTCTTCACAAACTGCTCATCCACGACCATTTGGGCCAAACCAATGTCTTTTTTAGTGATTTTATTTTGAACAAAAAACATGTTATACCCTTTGAAAAGCCCGACGTTAGCAAACGTCGCACCCGAAACGCCAGCCTGCTGTCGGATAGCATTGCGGAATGGGATGTAGTTTGCTGCCATCGAAGGGCCTATCGGAATGCTCAGGACCTGCTCCCGGTTCAGCCCGAGTTCCTTTTTCTGCATGAAACTCAGTTGCTCTCTAACAATCAGGCTTCCGATGATCAATGCTATCGAGACGGAGAACTGGAAAACGGTGAAAGCGCGCCGCACCCCTACTCCGCCAATGCTACCCGTAAACCGCCCTTTGATCACCTCCAAAGGCGCAAGGCCCGATAGCACAAATGCCGGATAACTCCCCGCCACCAGCGCCGTCACCAGCAGCAAACCCACAAGGAAAGACAGAAAGTAAGGGGATATGACAAAAGAAGTATCGATTTTCAGACCGAGCAAATGATAGAAGGGCTGGCTCAGGTAATAGACCATCACCAGGCCCAGGCCAAAAGCCAAAACGCATACCAATACCGACTCCATATAAAACTGTCCGCTCAGGCCGGCCCGCGTTGCACCCACCACTTTCCTGACCCCCACTTCGCGTGCACGCTGAGTCGCCCGCGCCGTGGTGAGGCTCATGTAATTGAAAAGTGCAAGCAGCAGAATGGCTATGGCGGCAATGCTGAAAATCGGGATCAGCTTGCTGTTGCCGGAATCGGCGAATGCCCCGCCGAGATGGATATCGTCGAGACTTTCCAGAAAATATTGTGGTTTGACCTCAAACCCTTCCGGCTTGGATTCGAGGCGATTGATTCCCCGCTCGGCCTGTGCCTTCGAGTTGTCGGAATCCAGCAGCAAATACACATTGAAAATACCGCCGCCGGCATCCCAATTGTTCCTGTTTGCCTCGCTCAGCCTGGGATAAGTGGCATTGGAAATGACAAAGTCGAAATCCAGGGAGGAATTCGAAGGCGGATCCTGCGCCACACCGGTAATCTGGATCAGGTGTTTTCCTTCATAAAGCAATGTTTTGCCCACAACATCCGTATTCCCGAAATACTTAATGGCCGCACGTTCGGAGACTACCATCACAAATGGCTTGTCCAATGCCTCGCTTCCCCTCACGAGCGGGAAACTGAACATCTTGAAAAAGGACGGGTCCGCAAACAACAAATTCTTTTCAAGTGTCGCTTCCTCTTTCCGCGACGGGAGGCTCATGGCAAAATTCCGGTAAGAAGGCAAAATCCTCACGTAATCCTTCACCTGGGGCACGCCCGCGGCAAGTGCCGGTGCAAAACCGGCGGCATATGCGCTCATCTGAAAATCGTTGTCGCCCATTTTTACTTTCGCAAGCAAGCGGTGAATGCGCTCGTGTTGCGAATGGAACCTGTCGTAGCTATGCTCATGGACGACAAACATCAGGATCAGCGTAGAAACGCATATCCCGGCCGCCAGCCCCAGAATGTTGATCAGGGAATAGGTCTTGTGCCGGAAGAGGTTCCGGGCTGCGATTTTGAAGTAATTTCTAAGCATAGGACAGGTCGGACTTAGTTTTCTGATCTGAAACCGTTCATCAACAAATTCGTACCATTAAAACAAATCACTCACTTTCAAATAATTAGCATAAATACAGTGTCCAATATCGGACAGCACCCGATTTCAGTCCAAAATCATAACTTGAATGTTTGTATCAAACAATAGTGTATGTTAGTAATGGACAGTTTTGTTTGATAGTAAAAGACAATATTGTATTTTTGTATTGAATGAAAGGGGGATGATCTTAAAAACTACGATAGAAAGCGTTGCGGAGGCACAGAAGGCCAACCTGTCGGCCCTGGAACTGGGACTGACGAGAACTGCATTGAACAAATTGCCGGACATTACCTCGCATGCCCTTATCGTATCGGGTGTGAGGCGGTGCGGCAAAAGCACGCTGCTGCATCAGTTGCTGCGCGAAAAACATCCGGATGCTTTTTACCTGAACTTCGAAGATACCCGCTTGTACGATTTTGAGCCTTCTGATTTTGTCCGCCTGGATAGCCTGGTGACCGAGTTGGGGCAAACCGTGCTTTTCTTTGATGAGATCCAGATCGTCGACCGGTGGGAGACCTACGTGCGGCAAAAACTGGATGAAGGCTGCAAGATTGTGATCACGGGCTCCAATGCCTCGCTGCTGAGCCGCGAACTCGGAACAAAGCTCACCGGCCGCCAGATTACCAAGGAGCTCTTTCCATTTTCCTATTCCGAGTTCTGTGCATACAGGCAGGCAGCGCCTTCTGCCGATGCGACCCGCGACTATATGGCAGCCGGCGGTTTTCCGGAATATGTAAAATCGGGGCTGGAAGAGATCATGCACCATTTGTTCGAAGATATTCTGGTACGCGACATTGCCGTTCGCTACGGCGTACGGGACGTGCGGACTTTGCAACGGCTTGCATTGTACCTGGTTTCGAACGTGGGCAGGCTCATAACCGGCAACAGGTTGAAAACGATGTTTGAAGCGGGCTCTACCAGCACGATAATGGACTACCTTTCGTATTTTGAATATACCTACCTGTTCCAGTTCGTGCCGAAATTCAGCTACTCCCTGCGCAAGCAGCTCATCAACCCGCGTAAGGTGTACGCGATCGATACGGGCGTGGTGAATGCCAATTCAGGTTCGTTCACGGATGATTTCGGAAGTGTTTTCGAAAACCTGATTTTCCTGCACCTGCGCAGAAATTTCAAGGAGATTTACTACTTCGCCGAAAAGGGCGAATGCGATTTTGTGATCTCTGAAAAAGGCACTGTGAAGCAGGTCGTGCAAGTTTGCTATGACCTGAACCATGACAATATGGACCGCGAATTAAAGGGGCTTTTCGAAGCTATCGCGCATTTTGGATTGAAAGAAGGAACGCTTGTAACGTTCAATCAGACGGACGAATTCGAGCGGGCTGGAATGAAAGCCCGGGTCGTCCCGGCCCATCAGTATCTGGCAGACTGAAAAATGCCGGGCCCGCAGGCCCGGCATTTGCCATTAGTTTCCGCCATTCTGCACATCGTCGTTGCGAATGCCTCTTTTGTTTTTCTTAATGCCATCTTTCAGTTTTCCGAATTTATAATTCAAACTGAAATTGAATGAACGGAAGTACTGCCAGCGGTCGGTGAACTGATCGAAATCAGGGCCGAACGTTTCATTATGGAAGCGTCTGAATTTCGTAAAAGGATTGCTCACGGCAGCCGACAGCGACAATTTATCCTTAATCACATCCTTGTTCACGCTGAATGAAGTGCTTTGAATCGAGTTCGTTGTGCCTTGCAGGTTCACGCCCGGGCCGTTGGCGTTCAGGTTCGCATTCACACGCCATTCCTTAGGCAGGCGGTAACCCGTCGAGAGCGACAATTGGTACATTACCCCGCTGTTGGTGATCTCGATACCATTCACAATGCCCGTTACTTTTCCGTGCGCAATGCGGAGATTGGTGCTGAAATTCCATTTTTTCGTGATCGGGTAATTCGCATTCAGGTTACCGCTGATGAGCCGTGCGCGGCCGGTATTGCCATAAGAAGTGCGGGTGATCTGCGTTTCGGGATTGTAAACCGCGATCGGGAAAATCAGGTCTTTAAAGTGGGTATAGCCTACGCCAAAGTTGATATTGCCCTTTTTAGCCTTATTGAAACTCAATTGCAGATCGTTCACAAAGGCAGGGCGGAGATCGGGGTTACCGGTCCGCTCGTAGCTGGGGTTGGAGCGGTCCACAAACGGGTTGAGTTGCCAGATTCCCGGCCGCTGGATCCGTTTGGTGTAACCGAAGTTGATTCCTGCATTGTTTTTAAGTTTCCGGTTGACAGATACCGAAGGAATGAAATTGAAATAGTTCTGTTCCACCTTCGAGTCGGTAGAAATGAAATCAGCGTCGATGACCGTCTGCTCCACGCGCGCGCCCGCTTTCAAGCCCCAGTTTTTGAAATTATACTGATATGTATTGTAAGCGCCGTACACATTTTGCTGGTTCTTGTACATATTGCTCATCGAAGCATCGACCTCGTAGGAATTAGTTTCCGGGTTGAACACCGTGTATTTAAAATCACTCTTGTTGTCCCGCATAATGCCCTTCAGACCCGCTTCGATATTGAGTTTTTTCACAGGATAAACGAGATCCACCTGGAACGTCTGCTCCGAAAAGCTCTGGTCGTTGACCTGCCGGTAATCCGGACGAACGTAATTGATGCGGTTTGAAATAATGAGGTCACCGTTCTGCTTGTTGTCGTAACCATAATACCGGTACGAAAACGTCAGCAACCTGTTTTTATCTGCCTTGAAACCCTTCTGGTAGTTGACCGCCGCATCCTTTCCATTCCCGCGATCGGTGTTGCTGTTGGAAACATTGTAGCGTTCCAGTATTTCATCGCCCGCATTCAGCAGCGACGTTTGAAACCCCGTGGAAACGTTCCTGCCGCCATTCACATTCAATTGCGCGCTCAGCAGATTGAGCGTGTCGACCTCATACGTGATCTCGTAGCCGATATAGCCATTCTTGTTGTTGTTGCCATTCCAGCCGCGCTGGTCGAGCTCAGTTGGATTGAGCCCGGTCGTCGTGCGGTTGGAGATGGTTTGCGTCGACGGGTTTTTGTACTGGTTCAGACCTGCATTCACCGACATTCCGATCTTCCCGAGCTGGGCCGAAAGCGAGCCACCGACTCCCGGCCCTCCCGTCGGGAAGCGTTCACTGACATTGATGGTGCCATTATATCCGTTATCGATTTTTTTGTTGGTAATGATGTTGATAATCCCCGCCAGGCCTTCCGCGTCGTATTTCGCAGGCGGCGTCGTGATCACCTCAATGCGGACGATCGACGATGCAGGCATGCTGCGCAACACATCTTTATAGCTCCGCTCAACCATGCTCGACGGCTTTCCGTTGATCAGGATCTTGAAATCGGTATTGCCCTTTAGCGAAATATTATCGTCGGCATCGAGCGACAGGTAGGGCACCTTGCGCATCATTTCGAGCACGCTGTAAACCTTGCTTTCCGGGTCGGCTTCGAGGTCGTAACTGATCCGGTCGACCTCCTGTTTTACAATGGGTTTCAACGCCGTAACGGTCACTTCTTTGAGTCCTACCGCCTGCTGGCTGATCGTAATGCTGCCCAAATCGATATTCTGGCGCGTACTATCCGTGAGGTCTACGTCGACCGTCTTATTTTTATAACCCACCCCAACCAACACAAGGGCATACTTCATCGGTTTCAGGTTTTGAAAAACAAACGAGCCATCGGCCTTGGAGAAATCGGCTTTCAAGGCGGTGGTTTTGTCCTTCATCAGGTTAACGGTAATGAAATCCAGTGCCTTACCGGTAGCGGAATCCGCGACAATGCCTTTGACACTTCCTCCCGCAGGAGCAACCTGCGCGAACGAATCCTGGCAGCAAATAAGCCCCGGGATGAGGATTGACATCAATAATTGAAATAATGTTTTCATGGATAAAATTTTCATGGCTAATAAATTTTTTGAATGGGCATAGGAGTTCCGTTAAGAGATTTCAAGCTCTTTTAAGCAAAGTTTAATATATCAATTAATTAAATATAAATATAATATTAATATACTAACACAGGCCAACTAATTTTTAACACAACAAATGTATAGGAAGGTACTTTGTGATGCAAGGTACTAGGCGAGATTTTTAGATCAAAGTGATGAACGGCGGATTACAGGTTTGGCCGGTTCAGAAGTCTTTCGATCAGGAAATTGAGGATAAGGCTTATGCCGCCAAAGAGAAACACCATGGCCATATAGGCTACTCCTTTGCTGAAATCATAGGTTTTATCCAGCCAGTTGCCGGTTAGGATACCGAGCGCGATACCTACGAAGAGCATCCCGAATTTGAGTGTGGGATAGTAAAAACTGTTCTTATCTGTAAAAATCGACGCATCGGCGCCCTTTTCGATCAATGCTATACGTTCGCGGTGGCGCGTCATCAGAAAAACGTAAATGATCCCGAAGATCCCCAGAAAAGCTGCAACAGAAACAAGTACGCCGTTCATGACTAAAAGATGGTTAAATTTCGAATGTTACCCATTGGACAGCCGCAATGCCTTTTCGGTTACAGTTTGTTTGAAAAATGTTTACCAAAAATATTGCGTCATCCTTGTAACCGACTTCTCCGTAGTGCAGTCTAATAGGCAGGCGAGCAACCGAATGCATGAAAAACAACGACGACCGGGTCCACATCGAGAATGTAAAGCAGGGCAACCTGGCTTCGTACACTTATCTGGTCGAGAAATATAAAAACATGGCATTCACGATTGCAGTAAAAATCCTGTCGAATGCGCAGGACGCCGAGGATGCGGCGCAGGAGAGCTTTGTGAAAGCCTATATGCAAATCGGCAGTTTTGAAGGCAAATCCAAGTTCTCGACCTGGCTTTACACGATCGTTTACCGGACGGCCGTTTCGAAATTGCAGCAACCGCGGCTCGCATTGCAAAGTATCGATGAGGATTTCGAAGAAAATTACCATTACGAGCACAGCCCGCCGCCATTGGAAGCCTTGCAGGCGCGCGAGCGGGAACAGTTTGTGAAGGAGGCGATCAACCGCCTGCCTAAAATCGAAGCGCTGATCATTACATTATATTACCTGAATGAAAGCCCTATCGAGGAAATCGAGCAGATCACCGGCCTTTCGAACAGTAATGTCAAGGTAAAACTGTTCAGGGCGAGGAAGGTGCTGGGCAAAGAATTGCAGTTTTTGTTATAATGCGGAAATTATGGAGCCGATGGACGACAAACAGGAAGAGCATTTTAAAAAACTGATGAAGGAATCGGGCGCCGGCGCGCCTTCGGACGCTTTTACGCGTGCGGTCATGCAGCGCGTACACGAGGAAGCGGCGTTCCGTGCCATTGTGCAGCAAAATGCCGTTGCAGCACCTTCCCAGTCTTTCAGTAATGAGGTGATGGCGCAAATCCGCGCCAGTCAGAAAGTCGCCGCGCCGAAGCCGGTGATCTCTCGGCAAACCTGGTACTGGATTGCCGCCGGCTGGGCCGCACTGATCGTCGCTTGTTTCTTCCTGCCGGGCAATGAGCCACCATCTGCCTTTCTCGGCAAATTGAATGGGCTGGTTATGTCGAATCAGGCTTTTACCCAAAAGTTTGATGCGGTTCCGCAGCCGGTTATGCTCACGATCATCGGGCTATCGTGCCTCATGCTGCTCGATTATTTCCTGCGAAACAACCGGGCGATGCTAAATAAAACGGCCAGATCCTGAGACCTGGCCGTCCGTTCATGGCTATCCTTTCAATGGGTTATCCTCTGCGGTTGTAACGGTTATCATAACGTTGCTGATAAGCGAACAGGCGTTGGCGTTGTGCGGGAGTCAGCACGGAAAGGATTTCCTTTTGCTTTTCCGCTTCCAGTCTTTTCATTCCCTGAAATGTGTGGTACCGCTTGTTATTACCAGTCAGGCGGTCGTATTTGTTCTCGATCTTTTTGATCTGGTTTTCCTGCTTGCGGCTCAGCTTCACGATCTCGTCCAGTCTGTTGATATTAAACTCCTCATGAGCATTGTCGGCGCGGGCGTCGATCACGGCCGGGTTTGGTCTGTTGTAACGCTGGGCGAAAGTATTTCCGGCTGTCAGGGTAACTATTGCGGCGATGGCGAAAATGATCTTTTTCATGGTTTCCAGTATTTAAATTGTTTGTTTATGTCTTTTAGAGGCGCTTTTCACCCCCAAGTTTAACGCACTGGAAACACAATCTGCCAATTGTCACTGGTAGTAGATGATAACGGGTTTTTAATCGACGAATGGCTTACCGTCTGCTGGATAGAGTTGCTAAGATTTTCTTTTGTTTTTAAATTTGAATAAGGTCAAACTTAAAAATATGGAAACGGCGGTCAGAGGGATTTATGAAAACGGGACAGTAACGCTTATGGCAGCACCGCCTGTCCAATCGCGCACGGAAGTCATCGTTACCTTTCCCGATGAAGCTCCCAAACGTCTGAAAAAACGCCATGCGGGAGTGCTGAGCGGTATATCGCAAATGTCAGATGATTTCAACGCCCCACTCGATGAATTAAAAGATTATATGTAAGTGAAGCTATTACTGGATACACACACCTTGATTTGGTTTCTTGAAAATAACCCCAGACTTTCCCGCAAAGCCAAATTACATATTGAAGACCTTTCGAATGAAGTCTGTGTTCATGCCGTCAGTTGGTTCGAGATATCAATCAAAACGAAAATCGGGAAACTAGTGCTTCCCGATCCGATCGATGTGATATTTACCAGGGCTTGCGAGAACCAGATCCGAACAATTGAAATTGCGCTCCCGCAGTTGACGTCCTATCAATCCCTACCTTATTTTGACGAACACCGCGATCCGTTCGACCGTTTGATAATTGCAACTGCCCTAAATGAAGGCTTCAATATCATCTCAAATGATCCGAAATTCTCGTTGTACCCGGCTGCACAAGTGCTCTGGTAAAGCAGGAAAATCATTCGCTTCGCAGCGATTTAACCGGGTTCATTAAGGCTGCTTTGATCGCCTGGAAACTGACCGTTAGCAATGTGATCGCGACGGCCAGGAATGCTGCGACGACGAAAACGACCCAGCTCAGTTGAATGTGATATTCATATTTCTTTAACCAGTCATTCAGGAAATAGAGTGCTATGGGCGAGGCGATTACGCAGGAGATAATTACCAGGTACACAAATTCCTTGGAGAGCATCGCCCACATTTGCGCTACGCTCGCGCCCAAAGCTTTGCGGATGCCGATTTCCTTCGTGCGCTGCTCCGCCGTATATGCTGCCAGTCCGAACAGGCCCAGGCAGGAGATGAACACTGCCAGCACCGCAAACACCCGCGCAAGCTTCCCAATCCGTTCCTCAGCCCTGAATTTCGCATCGTACTCTTCATCCGCAAACTTGAATTCGAACGGGGAATCCGGGTCGTGCTTGCGAAAAACTGCCTCTACCTTCTTCAAAGCCTTGTCAACCGGGGCACCGGGTGTCAGCTTGACGTTGATCAGGTTGGCCCATTCGTAGTTCAGCATAAATATCGTCGGAACTGCCGGTTCGTAGGGCGACTGCATTACCATGTCTTTGATCACCCCCACAACCTGCCGCGGCTTCCCGTTGTAACGGATCGTTTTACCTATGATATTTTTCAGGCCGGTTAGTTTCACTGCGGATTCGTTCAATATAAATGCGGCCGTATCCGTTGAGAATTCCCGCGAAAAGTCGCGGCCGTCGATGATTTTCCAGCCGATCGTTTTACCAAAATCATGCGTACAGGCGATAGTACCGAACAGCGGTACCGAACCCGGTTCCAGTCCCTCCCACTCGAAACCGATCTGATTGGAATAAATACCGGTGGTAGGGCTCGAAGATTCGCTCATTTCAAAGACAGACCCTGTTTTGAGCAGATCATCACGCAGCGGATAGTATTTCCCCCAGAGGTTCGGCGAAATATTGATTTGCAAAAGTCCCTGACGGTTATAGCCCACCGGCCTGTCTTTGGCATGCTTGATTTGCTGAAAGACGATGATAGTACCGATAATGAGTGTGATCGAGACTGTAAATTGTAATACGACCATCACCTTCCGCGGCACAGCGGAATATTTGCCTACCCTGAAAGTCCCTTTCAAAACCGACAGCGGGTTGAACGACGATAAGTAGAATGCGGGGTAACTTCCTGCTACCAGCCCCGTAAACAATGCGAAAACGACCAGCGCAAGCCAGAACTGCCAGTAAAAGAACGGGAACTTCACATGCTTACCCGCGAGGTCGTTGAATGCCGGCAGCGATACGAGCACGATCAGGATCGCAAGTACCAATGCGACCATAACCACCAGGAACGATTCGCTCAGAAACTGAAATACCAGCTGGCTTTTGAGTGAGCCGATCGATTTACGGATGCCCACTTCCTTGGCGCGCTTCTCCGACCGCGCCGTGCTCAGGTTCATAAAGTTGATACACGCCAGAAGCAGCACGAAAGCGCCGATTATGCCGAAAAGCCAGACAAACTGAATGCGCCCGCCTACATTGTGACCGTCTTTGAAGTCGGAATACAGGTGCCAGCGGCTCATCGGGTGCAGCAGGTACTGCGGCTTGTCGGTTTTAGAGAATGCATGCGGCATTTCCACATCGCGGATCTTTCTGGAAACCGTGGCAATATCTGCATGGTCGGCCACCTGGGCGAACCATTGAAATGAGTGGTTACCCCATTGCGTTTGCGATTCTTTTACCCAATTCTCGGATTGCAGATAGTCGTTCCAGGGCAGGATCAGAGACAGTTCATTGAAATTGGAATTGAAAGGAATATCCTCATAAACGCCCGTTACTTTCACATCTTTTTTGATATCGAGTTTCAGCGTTTTGTTCAGCGGATCTGCCTCACCGAAAAGCGCCTTCGCCAGCGACTCGCAAATCACTACCGATCCCGGGTTTTTCAACGCATTGTAATCTCCCCGGATCATTTTCAAGCCCAGCATTTCAGGTAACGAAGGCTGCGCCCACATGCCGGATTTGTTGATCTTCTTGTCGCCGTTAGCGAGTAGATGCCCGAAGTTCCAGGAGGCCAGCGAAGTGTGTTTGAAATCCGCCGGATATTTGGTTGCCATTTCCGTCACCGAGGGAATGGAAACCGCGGTGCTCGTCCCGGTTTGTCCATTGAAAGTCTGGTTGATCCACGCCTGTACGACGCGGTCGTAGTTTTTATGGTATTTATTGTAGGAAAGCTCATCCCACACCCAGAGGCCGATCAGCATCGTGACGGCGATTCCTACCGCCAGCCCTACAATGTTAATCAGGGAATAGACTTTGTTTTTAAGCAGGTTTCGGAGTGCGATTCGCAGGTAATTCTTAATCATGGCGAGGTCAGGTATTGTTTAGAAATGCATTTCGCGAAAGATGTAGAAATCACCTCCCGGGTTGCATCTGTGATAGTAGGATTATTCGCTTCGTAATGCCTTTACGGGGTTGGTCATCGCTGCCTTAACACTCTGAAAGCTGATGGTTACCAGGGCGATCAGCACCGCGGCGAAGCCTGCCACCACAAACAGCCACCAACTGATGCTGACCTTATAGCTGAAATCCTGCAACCATTCGTTCATGAAATACCAGGCAATAGGCGATGCAATAACCAGTGCGATTACAACCAATTTGATAAAATCGACCGAAAACAGGCCGAAAATGTTCATAGCAGATGCCCCGATGGCTTTGCGGATACCCATTTCCTTCGTGCGCGATTCCGCCATGAATGCTACCACGCCGTACAGGCCAAGACATCCGATGAAAATTGCGATAAAGCTCAGGATTTTGAAGAGTGAAAAGAATTTGGCTTCCTTTTCATAAAAACTATCGAGCGTCTGGTCGTAGAATGTGTATTTAAATAAATAGTCAGGGAAAGCCGCAACCCACGCCTTTTCGATCCGGTTGATCTGTTCCAGCCCTGCGCTTTTATCGAGCTTCACGTTCAAAGTCTGATAATTGCCCCGCATGGTTGTCATCACACACGGGATGATTTCCTGGTGAAGTGTGTAAGTATTGAAATTCTTTACAACACCCACCACCGGCAGTTTCACATTTCCGCCGCCGATCGTGAGGCGCTTACCTATAATTCCCTCCGGATTTTTGAAGCCCAGTTTTTTGGCAAATGCCTCATTCACCACATATTCACGGATCGTGTCGGCAGGCAAATACATTCTGCCCGCAGCCAGTTTCAGGCCGTAAGTATTGAAGTAGGCAGTATCGGCGGGACGCATTACAACGGTAAAATCAAGATCTTCGGCATCGTTTTCATACCTGAACCCGGTTTGCCAGTTACTTCTCGACATCGGTGTGAATGCGCTGTAAGCAATGGATTTGATACCCGGTATTGCACTGATCTGTTCCCGCAATGCTTCCAGTTTGCCATCTTCCTGGTCCGGAATGGCGATCGTTACGATTTCGTCCTTTTCAAATCCCAGATCAAGCGTGCTGAAATACCTCATCTGGCTGTAAGCGATCAAAGTGCCGATCAGGATCACCTGTGAAATGGAGAATTGCAGGACGATCAGCCCTTTGCGCAGATTGGACTGGCTGCTTCCGGCCGTACGCAACTTGCCTTTCAAAGCTAATATCGGCTGGTATCCCGAAACGACCAATGCAGGGTAGAAACCGGCAAGGAACGTAGTTACAACCGTCAATATGACGCAGCAAAGCAGAATATCAGGATCCTGGAAGAACATCACGTCCCGTGTCTGGATATTGAGGACATTCGCAATGTAGGGTAACAGCAGCTGCGCCGAAACCAGCGCCAGGATCACCGACAGTAATGTGATGATCCCCGTTTCTGAGAAATACTGGCGCAGCAACTGCCCGCGGGTACTGCCCAAAACTTTTCGCACGCCTACCTCACGCGAACGGCGCAGCGCCTGTGCGGTAGCGAGGTTTACGAAATTCACGCATGCGGTGATCAGGATAAAAAGCCCCACCAGCGACATTGCCCAAATCATCCCTTTACTGATCGAGCGGTTGGCATAATTCCCTGTTTTGGTGGCAAAATGAATGTCTTTAACAGGTTGCAAAACAAATTTCACCTTTGCGGCATCCTTGGGCTTTCTATATTTTTTATTGAAAGAAAGCAATTGCTGTTCAAACTGTGCCTCGCTCACATTTTCGGGCAGCATGAGGTACATCTGTCCGCCTCCGTAGGTCGAAATCCAGTCATCCCAATTCGTAAATGCCCCAAATTCCTTCAAAGAAGCGAAGGAAAGCATGGTCGTGAAAGGCAGGTTGGTTGTTGCGGGCGGGTCGGCTACAATGCCCGTCACTACGAAATCCATCTGGTTCCTTACGCGGATGCTCTTGCCGATCGGGTCGACATTTCCGAAATATCTCAGCGCCTGTCCTTCGGTAAGCACCACGGAGCCGGGATTCTTGAGCGCCTGGGAAGGCGAGCCTTTCAGCCATTTGTAGTCGAACATCCGGAAGTACTCGGGGCCGATGAATGCGATGTTGTAGCCGGGATCGGAGAATTTCTTCTTTTCCGTCCCCTGCGTAACCGTTACCAGTGTCTCACGCAGGCCATATGTGCACGTGACGTGGTCCCTGATCTCGGGGTAATCATTGCGCAATGCCGCCAGGGCCGGAAGCTGAATGCCCGCACTAAAACCCTTTTCGCCATCCTCCACGCTATGGTTGAGCAGGCGGTAAAGACGGCCGGCATTCTGATGATGGCTGTCAAAACTCAGCTCATACCGGACGGTAAAAAAGATCAGCAGGCAGCAAGCCAGGCTCAACGTAAGCCCGGTAACGTTGATCAAAGTAAAATTCCAATTGCGGCGCAGGTTTCTGAATGAGGTCGTTAGATAGTTTTTGATCATGGCTAGGTTGATTGGTTTCAGGCAATTGCTCATGCATTAAATCCTGTACCATTCAAAATCTTGGCTCATTCTCAATTAGTTAAACCAACTGTACATCGAAGAAGGCGTTCGCTTTCGGACAGTTTTGTACGCGTTTGAACATCAACCACTTAGAATGCTCTTCACTCAGCGTTGTATATACTGGACCAGATTATTGCTCACAACCCATTCGGGTAAGCTATTACTTGTAACCTCCTCGATATCCATGTCTGTTACGGATATCAAAGTAACGCTGCTGAACAGCCTGCTATATTTCGTAAACAATGGGATGGTATCTATGTACATCGCCCGAATCACGTCAGGTTCCACAAGATGTCCTCCATTCTGATGTCTTACCTTGGCACGTAGCAGACAAAGCTCCACATTATCCGTAAAAAACAGAATCAGGTGAATTTTGATATCCTTGCGGGACACAGCGAGGCTTTTGAGATAATCATAATGAGAGGGGTAGCCAAGATTCAATTCCAATGCAAAATCCTGAGCATTGCTGATGCAGGAGTCAATAAATTGGTTGGCTTTGAGCGAAGCAAGCTCGGAGTAATCTGCAACGCCTTTTTTCTTGTATTGATAAGCCGCCAGATCATGATCGACAATAGGGACGTGATTCGGAACAAGCTCGCGGCCGTAGGTGCTTTTACCTATGCCTGGCGGACCGGCGATCAAGTAAATGTTCATTGAACCGGCATCACGGTGCCATCTTCATATTCTGCAACAGCCCTTCCATCCGCATTGTAATATACGAGTGGCTGGCCAATGGAAAACAAATAAGCTTTTGCACGCTCGTAGGAATCCTTCTTCCATTGACGCAACTCATCCACATTCATTTTCGCCGGTCGCTTTTCCATTAATCCGGTTTTGCTTACCACGTCGTTGTTCATAAAATTCTGGTCTGGCCCTACTACAAATATAAGGTGCCGGAACCTTAGTCCCAACACCTTAATTGATCTTATAATGCATCTGTTACTCACTCCTCAAAGACTTCACCGGGTTCATTAGTGCGGCTTTGATGCTTTGGAAACTGACCGTTGCTACCGCGATCAGTACGGCGACCACTCCTACCCCGACAAATACCAGCGGACTGATTTCAATGCGGTACGGATAGTTGTCCAGCCACAACTGCATGAAATACCAGGCTGCCGGGATGGAAATCAGTATGGCTATCACGACCAGCTTTATAAAATCTTTGGATAGCACAAAAACAAGGCCCGCGATGCTGGCTCCAAGCACTTTACGGACGCCGATTTCCTTCGTGCGTTGCTCCATGACGATCAATGCGACGGCGAACAAGCCCAGGCAGGACAATATCACCGCTACCGCGGATGCGAGGCTGAAAATCTGCGACAACCTTTCTTCTTCTTTGTACCACGCATTGGTGTTTTCGTCGAGAAATGAACCTATGAATTCGGATTCCGGCGTGATTTCCTTCCACACGGCTTTCAGTTTTTCCATCGACGATGACAAGCCCTGCGGCGTAACCCTTACAAAAATATAGCCGATACCCTCCGTATGGGACAGGTACATCGTGATCGGCTTTTTATCGGTTTTGGAAGAGTATAGGTTGAAATCAGGAACTACCCCAATGATCTGGTGTTTAATACCCGCCGTGTCGGTCTGAAAGAATTTGCCAACAGGATCTTTTTCGCCGATGGCCTTAGCCATGCTTTCCGTGATGATCACCCTTCCCATAGAGTCGGTCGGGTAGGCCGGGTTAAACTCCCGTCCGTCGATCAGTTTGATATTAAGTGTTTTGAGATAATCATAGCTGATATGCAGCCAGTCGGTGTCCACTTCACGCTCTTTGAATGTGAATCCAATTGAACTGCGCGAAGTGCTTCTGTCGAGGCCCATTCCAAGGTTGACGCCCGAGCCCGTGATGCTTACGATATTCGGATCGTTTGCAAGGCGGTTACGCATTCTGCGCAGGGCAGTTTGCCCATTTACCTTCCTCCCCACCGGGATGCTGATCACTTCCTCTTTCTTAAAGCCCAGGGGCTGCTTGCGAAGATGGTCGACCTGCTGGACCGCGATGATCGTACAGCAGATCAGCAGGCTCGAAAGCGCAAACTGGGCGACGATCAACGAATTGCGCAGTATACCCGGCCTTTTAAGCGATACTTTTCCTTTCAGCACTTCCACCGCATTGAATTTGGACATCTGCAATGCCGGGTAGCCACCTGCAACGAGGGTCACGAAAAGAAACAGCCCCACCAGCAACGCGATCTTATCCGGTTCAAAAATGTATCCCAACGTTAATTTCGACCTGAAAGTGGCGTTGAACAGCGGCAGAAGCAACACCGCCAGCACCACGCCGGTAAGGAAACCGAGAAAGCATATTACCCCTGCCTCGCCCCAGATCTGGAAGAAAAGTTGCTGTTTCAATGCCCCGAGCGACTTCCGCACGCCTACCTCCCGTGCGCGGATGAACGAGCGCGCGACGTTCAGGTTGATGAAATTAATGCAGGCGATCAGCAGGATGAAGATGCCGATACCCATTAATGCGTAGATCAAAGAACCTTCCTTGCCGCCGGAAATCTCGCGGTTGAAATGCACGTCTTCCAGTTTTTGAAGCCGCATTGCATACAGATCGCCTCGCTCGTCGGGTTTGGCGCCTTTCTTTTCAAGTTTGGTGATCGTTTCCGCAAAATATTTGGCAGTGAAAGGCCTGAGTTTCTTTTCAAAAGCAAGCTTATCGACCCCCGGTTTAAGTTTCAGGAATACATTATGCGAAAATGCGTCCCATTGGTCCTTCTGCTGCTGATAGCCGCCTACATTCTCGCTACGCACAAATGCGTCGAATTGCAGGGATGAGTTTTCGGGAAAATCGGCGATAATTCCCGTCACCACATATTCCTTTTTGCTTTCCTCTAATCCCACCTGAATGCGTTTGCCCATCGGGTTTTCTTCTCCGAAAACGGCTTTGGCCATATGTTCGGTTATCACAATGTTGCTCAGGTCCTGCAATGCAGTTTGCCCGCTACCCTGAAGAAACGGGAATGAAAAGACCTTGAAAAAATCCGGCTCGGTGAACTTGATGTTCTTATCAAGATATTTCCCCTTGTATTCCACCACATCCGACCCGTTGACAACCCTCGCAATGGCCTCTATTTCGGGATACTCATCCTTCAATGCAGGCGTAACCGGGAACGGCATCGACGCCGTACGGTCAACGCGCTCCGGATCATTTGAAACGAAATACGGCTCGAAAATCCGGTCTTTGTCGGCGTGGAAATCGTCATACGACAGTGCGAAATAGGCAGTCAGAAACAGGAAAACGCTTACGCAAAAAGCGACTGACAGCCCAACAATATTGATAAAAGCATAACCCTTGCTTTTCCAAAGGTTACGCAATGCGATTTTGATATAGCTTTTGAACATGGTCTTTTAGTTTAGGAGTCCATTACTCCGCTTTCAACGATTTCACAGGATTTGTAACGGCTGCCTTGATGGCCTGGGTACTTATGGTGAGCAATGCGATGATTACTGCCAACGCGCCTGCTCCCGCGAACATCCACCATTGCAGGCTGATCTTATAGGCAAAGTCGGCCAGCCAGCGGTTCATGAGATACCAGGTAAGCGGCGTGGCTATGACAATGGAAATGATCACGAGCTTCACGAAATCGCCGGACAACAGCCCTACAATGTTGGAAACCGAAGCGCCAAGCACTTTTCGCACGCCTATTTCCTTGATCCTCTGCTGGGCTGCGAATGCGGCCAGACCGAACAATCCCAGGCAGGAAATCAATATTGAAATGATGGTAAACGCATTCACGAGCCGTGACGTACGCGCATCGGCCGCATAGTTTTTTTGAAAGTCCTCATCGAGGAATGTGTAGGCAAAAGGCTCATCAGGAACCAGCGACTTCCATTTACTTTCTACAAATGCCAGTGCGCCAGCCGCATCTTTACCTTCGATATGCGCGATGAGATAGTTATAGCTCGGGTCCAGATTGAGGAAAAAAGCGTAAGGTTCGATGACCTTGTGCAGGTCCTGAAAGTGAAAATCTTTCACAACGCCCACTACTTCCACCGAGCCCGGCGTATCGCCGCCATTGTTGAACAGGAACTTCTGCCCGACCGCCTTGTTCAGCGGAATGCCGAATTTGCGGAGCGTAGCCTCATTCACGACTATTTTATAATTCGTGTCGGCTGGAAACTCATTCGAAAACATACGGCCCACCAACGGTTTAAAACCCATCGTCTCCATGAAATCCGGTGCTACCCAGTTGGTTTTGATCAGGTTATCGTCATTCACTGTTTGCCCCGGCAAATAAACCGACATATCGCTCGGGTTAAGAATGCCCGGGTAATAGGCTGTGCCGGAAGCGGAAGTGATCCGGCTATCCTGCAAAAGTTCACTTTTTAGTGCCGTATAGGCCTTCCTGGCCTCCTCACTCCGGAATGGGATCACAATCTGCTGATCTTTTGTAAAACCGAGCGGCTGATCTTTCATGAAGCGGATCTGCCCTTGAATGACGATCGTGGCAACCACCAAACCAATGGAAATCACAAACTGAAACACGACTAGTCCCCGGCGTAGTGTAGTGGCCGATACGGAGTTGACAAATCTGCCCTTGATCACATCGAGCGGGTTAAACACCGATAAATAGAATGCCGGGTAACTTCCTGCCAGCAAGCCAGTCAGCAATGCCAAAAGCACAAACCCGCCGACAATTTGTGGTTGCAGCAGGTCACGCACATCGAGCGACTTATCGGCAAGTTCATTAAAGAATGGCAGCAACAACCCCACCAGCACGATTGCTATCGCCAAACCGAGAAATGTGAGCACCATGGATTCGCCCAGGAACTGGCCGATCAGACCGCCTCTGTTCGCTCCCATTACCTTGCGCATGCCCACCTCGGCCGCCCGCTTCGCAGAGCGTGCCGTAGCGAGGTTCATGAAATTAATGCAGGCGATCAGGAGCGTAAATACGGCGATACATGCTAAAACATACAGATATGTCGGGCTTGTGGTGGCAGAAACGATGCGGTCGATCTGGCTGAAAAGGTGAATATCCTTTACGGCAAGCAATACCAGTTTTTTGTCATAACCAGCAATTTTAAGGTCTTTGCGGGCATACTTCTCGATAAACGCAGGCAACTTAGCTTCGAATGCTGCTGCGTCGGTACCCGGCCTCAGGCGCAGGTAATGGTAAAACATGTTATTACTGGTAAAATTGTGCTCGGGCTCCCGCAGGTAATCGCCAATCCAGCCCACCTGAAACGACACAAAATAATGGGCATCT
>CBIHPQ010000034.1:0-24467 GCA_966211825.1 uncultured Dyadobacter sp.
TAATTTTTTTCTGCTTACAGTGTCAGCGTGAGCGTGTTCGTCGGCTTTTTGTTTGCACGCCCTCGACTCCTCTCTGCCTGACAGTAACGTTTTATATAAATTATAGTCAGTATTACTTTTTCCGCTGATTCCAGTACACCACTAAATTGTGCGTCGCTCTTCCCGAAGCGATAATATCCAGGTCGCCATCGCCATCCAGATCCGCTGGCAGCAGATCTTCGCAAGCGATCTTGATCTTTTCGTCCAGCGTGTATTCGGTCCATTTCTTTCCCTCAGGATCGCTTCCGACATAAATGCGGACGCCGGTTTCGCCGGTTACATTCGGGTTTCGCCAGCCCATTACGACCTGGTCACGGCCTTGCCCGAAGAAATCGGCGCAGGCCAGTGCGTGGCCTTCCTTGATGCGGTCGGTGAGAACAGTGCGGCCGTCTTTGGTATACACCACCAATTCGGTCCCATGCATCGGTTCGATGGTGGCTGTAAATAATTGTTTTTTGCCTAAACTTCCTGTCCGGATCTCCCCTACCCCGCGCTCAGGCACCATCCAGTTGCCCGAGGGCGCCCAACCGTCGGCCCCGTCGAGAAAAACCTGCACACCTTCTTTTCCCGCAATGGACAATCCCGCTATTCTTCCCGGAACCTCCATGGGTTGGAAGTTATGGGTCATATGCATATTGGTTTCAATCAAATTGTAGGTCCAAATGCCCTTTTTATTCTCGGGAATGTCAAAAACGATGAGCTTTACGCCTGCGCCCACGCCGCCGGAGTTACCTTCGCCATGAAGCGGCAGCACTGCGAGCTGGAATGCGCCATCGGCCTTTCTGACCCACTGCATTCGATGAATGGTCACTTCATGGTGCAGCCGGACAGGGTCCCACTGCTTGGTACGGTCGTCGGGGGGGATCATATAGAACACCGCGCCGGAGGTTTTCAGGTCTTTCGTTTCGGAGGGGTTCCAGCCTGCGCCCACGGCCACTTCCACTTTACCATCGCCGTCGATGTCGCGGGCTGCAATGCAGACGTTGTCCTGTTCGGTAAGGTCTTTGGCGATCACGTAGCGCGTCCACGCACCGTCCTTCTTCCCGGGATTTTTATACCAGACAATTTCTTTTTTATCGGCCAGTAAAATATCCGGCTTACCGTCACCGTCCACATCACCCGAGGCAACGCCATAGCCAATGCTCACTTTATCATCTATCGTCTGGCCGTTGAAGGTTGCCGTCTGCGCCCAGGCGGTTCCAGCCATCGAAAAAGCCACACAGAACAATAGTCGTTTATTCATATTCCTGAAAACCGGCAACCGCCGATGGATAAAAGTTTTAACCTATTTTTTAACAATATACTTCAAAATGCACTCTGCGGTCATTGAAAAAACAGTTTTTTGTGTCGCTTTAACCTGCATTGCCTACTTTTGTAAATTATTGTGAAACCAAATATCCTTCATGAAAACAGTCCCTTTACATCAGCTCCACATCCGTTTGGGCGCAAAAATGGTCCCGTTTGCAGGTTTTGAAATGCCTGTTCGCTACTCTTCGGATCTGGATGAACATCATACCGTGAGAAATGCCGTAGGTGTTTTTGATGTATCGCATATGGGCGAATTCAGTGTAAAAGGGCCTGGGGCGCTGGCATTGATACAAAAAGTATCCTCGAATGACGCTACTGCGCTGTATGACGGAAAAGTGCAATACAGTTACCTGCCCAACGCAACGGGTGGTGTAGTCGACGACCTGCTCGTTTACCGCATTGGCGAGGACGACTATTTTCTGGTCGTGAATGCTTCCAACATTGAAAAGGACTGGAACTGGATCCAGAGCCAGAATACCGAAGGTGTAGTAATGGAAAACCTCTCCGATTCACTTTGCCTGCTGGCCGTTCAGGGGCCTAAGGCTACCGCGGCATTGCAGAAACTAACGAATGAGAACCTCGCCTTGATGGAATATTATACATTCAAAGTCGGGGAAATGGCGGGTATCAAAGACGTTATCATTTCCGCAACCGGCTACACGGGCGCAGGAGGTTTTGAAATATATGTAAAGAATGACGATGCCGAGACAATGTGGAACGCCATTTTCGAAGCAGGTGCGGAGTTTGGTATCAAGCCCGTGGGACTGGGTGCACGCGACACGCTTCGTTTGGAAAAAGCATTCTGCCTTTATGGCAACGATATCGACGATGAAACATCGCCTTTGGAAGCAGGCTTGGGCTGGGTGACCAAATTCACAAAAGATTTCGTCAATTCCGAAGCATTGAAAGCGCAAAAAGAAGCAGGGTTGACGAGAAAACTGATCGGATTCGAAATGATCGACCGCGGCATTCCGCGCGGGCATTACGAGCTGTGCGATGCCGAGGGTAACAAACTCGGCGAAGTGACTTCCGGAACACAATCTCCTACTTTGCAAAAAGGCATCGGTTTGGGTTATGTACCGACGGAATTTGCCAAAGCCGGCACCGAAATCTTCGTAAAAGTGCGCGACAGACTACTGAAAGCACAGGTTGTTAAAACTCCATTTGTTAAAAATTAATCCCTCCTATTAAAGTTCGATTGCATTTTTATGAAACAACTTGACGTCTGTCTCACTCCGGATTTACTTCATCTACACAAACTCGATAATTCAATAGTGGTCGTGGCCGACATTTTCAGGGCTACTTCCTGCATGGTAACCGGCCTGGCTTATGGTGTAAAAAGTATTACCCCTGTGGCCAGCGTCGAAGAATGCAAGTTTTTGCAAGACAAAGGATTTATAGCCGCCGCCGAGCGGGATGCGCGGAAAGTAGAAGGTTTCGATCTTGACAATTCTCCGTTCAGCTACATGCACGAAAGCCTTATCGGCTCGCAGATAGCCATGACGACGACCAATGGAACACTTTCTATTTCAAAGGCGAAATCGTCGGCGGTGAAAGTGATGATCGGATCGTTCCTTAACCTAGGCGCATTAGCCAACCATTTGAAAACCGAACCTTACGATGTGCTGGTGCTATGTGCGGGCTGGAAAGGCCGTCCTAACCTGGAAGACACCCTTTTTGCGGGGGCATTAGCTGATGCATTGAAGGACCAATTTATGCTTCTCGAAGACGGAACCCTGATGGCGCAGCGTTTATACCAGCAAAGTCGCGATAATTTGCTGGCTAGCGTATCCAACTCGTCGCACGTGCGGCGTCTGCAACGCCTGGGCATCCAGAAAGACATTTCCTACTGCCTGCAAACCGATCTGTACGACGTTGTTCCCGTCCTCAGAGGCGGCACGCTGGTATCCATGAATTAATATTTACTCAATCCAAACTGCATGTTCCGATTCGTCTTTGTCATTTTTCTGGGATTATTTCTGATGTCTGGCCAAGCTGAGGCCCAGCGAAAGGCCTCTACTCCAAGAAAACAGCTGATTACTCCCAAAAAGAAAGCACCGGCCCCCGTCAAACCACAGGCAGCCGCGGTAAAAGATTCGACAAAGACACAGGTTCCTGCCGTTGCCACCCCGGCTGCGGACACAACGGTGGCCGATACTACCATGCCTAGTGCAATTTCGGCCAATGGTGATACGCTTACCGAAGCAGCGAACGAGGCCAAGCTTCCCGTGGAAAAGGCCGACAGCCTGCATTCATACAAAATCACGATCGAGGACATTTCGTACCTGACGGTTTGCCCGGGCACCAATGTCACAATTCCTTTCAAAGCGGAAGGCCCATTTGATGAAGACAATACATTTATCGCGCATATCATTGACGCGACGGGCAAATCGGTGCCTATTTCACTCCCTGTGAAGAAAAGCCCTGTGAAGGCTGTCATACCTTCCTACAAGGTGGGTGGCGAAGTCTATCGCATTCAAATTATCGCCTCTATACCCGTTATAAAAAGCCAGGAAGTGCCGCTAAGGCTCTTGCAGGCACCCGCAGCGAAGATCGAATTCGTCGACGGAACACAGACCGCTCGCATTATGCCCGGGCAGGAGGCGCACCTGCGCGTGAACCTGACCGGCGCAGCGCCGTGGTCGTTCCGCCTTTCCGACAGCACGACGGTACTGCAAACGCTTTCGAACCCGCACTATATCAGTGTAAAACCAACCGACGTGAAAGCTTATCGCGTAACTGCCGTTTCGAATGCCTGCGGCAGCGGTACTACTTCGGGTGAGGCCATTGTGAATGTGAACAATAACCCCGAACCTAAACTGGAACTGAAAGAGATCGAAAAAATCGCGAAACTTTGCGCGGGTGTTCCTTTTCAGATTCCTTTTAATGCGACAGGGAAATATAAGGAAGGGAATAAATTCATTGTTCAGATCGCCGAACGCAGTGGCGCATTCAAGAACATTTCAACACCTGACTCTTCCGGCTACATTACCACGCAAATTCCTGACAGCTACAAACCCGGCGAATACCGGCTGCGCGTGACTTCCACCGCTCCTTATCTTGTGAGCCAGACAGCGAACGTTTCCATCGTTTCACCTACTGTGGCCACTTTGCAGAAAGATTCTTTGCGGTTGGGCGAAAACGAGTCGGGCCAGCTTACCGTGAAATTTACCGGCGGCGGACCGTGGTTTGTGCTGCTTTCGGACGGTACTTATGAGAATAATATTCAGGAATCGCCGCATAAGATCAAGGTAAAGCCCTTTTATGATACCAATTACCAGATCAGTTCAGCTGGCGGTCTTTGTGGTGTGGGTAAATTCACCGGTTCGGCGAAAGTGACGGTGAAAAGCCCGCCGGCAAGCATTACCCTGGAAAAATTACCGCAAAATATGGTTTGCGCCGGGTCTACGATTGATATTCCTTACAAAACAGAAGGCCGCTATAATCCGAACAACAAGTTTACCGTTCAGATGACCGATAAATCAGGGCGGTTTGTTACCCTGCCTACGACCGTGACGCCTACTGCCATGCAGGTAAAAATTGCCGCAGCAGCGCCGGGCGATACGACCAAAATCCAGAAAATCCGGATCGTTTCGTCATCTCCGGCTGTTTCGAGTGTCATTGAAGAGCTGGAAATAATCGCTCCTGACAAAGCCGTTGCGGAGGTTTCGGGACGCGGCACCATATCGGCCGGGCGTTCTACACGCATTCAACTGAAATTCAAAAACGGGCTTCCGCCGTGGTCATTCACGCTTTCCGACGGCACGGCGATCAACGGTACATTCCTTAACCCCTACCTGATATCGGTTTCACCGGCCACTTCTACAGAATATACCATCACATCGCTGAAAAGTGGATGCGGGACCGGCACAGGGCGTGGTTCGGCCGCGGTGACGGTAGAAAACTAGCATTCAGTCATGCGCAAAGGGAGGATACTAATTTTCTTACTGGCTATCGTATTCGGCCCCTCGCGCATTATGGGACAGGCTTTGCCGTTGGGTCAATGGCAAAGCCATTTCAATTACCTCTCCGCCAAGCACGTGGTTGACGCAGGCTCAAAGGTTTACTGCGCTTCCTATAACGGGCTTTTTTCTGTAAGCACTGAAAACGGGGAAACACGGACGTTCTCCAAAGCCGACGGCCTCACCCATACCGGCATAGGCGCCATGGGTTATCTCCCTGCATCTCAGCTCCTGCTGCTCGCGTACCGGAATGGCGCAATCGATTTTGTTTACCTCAATGAAAAGTCCGAACCCGACCAGATCGAGGCCTGGGATCTCCTGAACAATACGCAGGGACTGCCGGCCGACAAGGCTATCCGCAGAATTGTTTTCAGGGAAAATCTCGCGTATATCGCAACCGGTTTCGGCGTGCTCGTGCTGGACACACAGCTCAGGCAGGTAGAAGAAACTTACCGATATATTGGCCCCAATGGCACGCAGGTAGCCGTCAGCGACCTCGCTTTTTCGGGAGATTCTCTTTTTGCCATTACTGCTCAGGGCATTCTGGCTACGTCAATGCGTGATGATGTGAACCGGCAGTATTTCGCGAACTGGAAACCCGTCGCAAGCCCGGGCAACGTTTCAAGCATTGCATTCTTTTCCGGTGCTGTTCATGCCGCGGTTTCAGGGAAAGGCATTTTTAAGTATCAAAACGGAGCCTGGAAGCTGGCTTATACTTCCAATTGCGCGGCGTTGAGGATACTGGATGCCGGGGATATGCTGATAATGGCGGCCGGAAACACTGTGCTGGCCCTCGATCAACTTTACACGGCGCAGGCTTTCAGCAGTCCGCTCTTCGGAAGCATCCGGTCGGGCATTCGCCGGGGAGCGAAAACATTATGGATCGCCGATCAAAAAAACGGGTTGATCACCAATCAATTTTCAGACTTCAAATCCGTATCCCCTGCACAGTCGGACACGACCATCGCACCCCGCCCCGATTCCACGATCACCGACCTCAACGGACTGTCGTGGACACGGCTGCCCATCACTTTGGGGGGCGGCATTATGGTTAGTAATGCGGATGGCTCGCGAAAAAAAGTACTTTCAACATCAATAGGCAATGGCACGCTGCCCGCTTCGAAGATTAACAGCCTCGCGCTCGATCAGGACGGGTTCGTATGGTTTGCCAGCGCAAAAGGCGCAGGCTATTTCATTCCGGATGGCGTCCTGGAAGCCGCGCGTGTGGATGCAATACTTCCTGTGTATGGCCAACGAAAACTTTTTAATAATGAAGAATGTACATCCATCGCCGCAGAACCGGGGAACCGGAAGTGGATCGGCACGCGAACGGGGCTTTACCTATTTAATGCAGACGGGACGGAACTAATAACGAAATTCACGTCGGCAGACAGTCCGCTTCCGTCGGACGTGATCAGTGCGCTCCGTTTCGAACCTGGAACCGGTTTGCTTTTCATAGACACGCCCGCTGGCATGGTTTCGTACCAGAGCGATTCCAAAGCTTCGGCCGAAAGTCTTGGCCATATTACCATTTTCCCCAATCCCATCCGACCTGGTTATTCAGGCAATGTGGGCATTAGCGGTCTTACCGGTCAGTCGAGCGTCAAAATCACCGACCTCGCGGGCAGGCTCGTGTACGAGACGCGATCGGAAGGCGGGCTCGCCTCGTGGAACCTGAACGACTACACAGGGCGTCGGGCGAGGGCCGGCATATACATTGTATTCATCGTATCCGCTGACGGCAGTGAACAAAAGGCCGGCAAATTGGCAATTATCAATTAAAATCATAATTTAATCCAGCGTTCAGCCTAGCGGACGCAGCAGACTATATGACGTCGAATCAGGAAAATACGCCTTACATTGTAGGTATCACCGGTGGCAGCGCGTCGGGCAAGACCTATTTTATGAAAAACCTCATCGACGCGTTTGGTAAGGACGACGTGACACGGATTTCCCAAGACAATTACTACCGGCCGATCCACGAAATCCCGCGCGATGAAAACGGTGTGGAGAATTTCGATTTACCCGAAACGATCGACCATCACCTTTTTGCGGAGCATATTGCGGTGCTCAGGGCAGGCCGCTCCGTCCAGCAAAAGGAATATACCTTCAACAACCCGCTCATTAAACCTGAGATGCTGTTGTTTGAGCCGAAGCCTATTATTATCGTTGAAGGGATTTTTGTTTTCTACTTCCCTGAAATAGCAAGGCTTATCGATTTAAAAATTTTTGTGGATGCCAAGGAGCATGTTAAAATAAAACGACGGATTATTCGTGATAATAACGAGCGGGGCTACGACCTGGACGACGTCCTCTACCGTTGGGAACATCACGTCGCCCCGACTTACGATAAATTCATACTCCCCCTGCGCGCAGAAGCGGATATGATCATCAACAATAATTCCCGGTTCGATACGGGGTTACAGGTGCTGATAGGGTTCTTGAAAGGAAAACTGGAAGAGCAATACAAACATTAGTCATAGTCATTTCAAAAATTTAGCCGAGTTAATGAAGAATTCTCTACTGCCGACTTGCCGGACTTTTTTCAAACACATCACTATTCTTGCAATAGCCACCATCGGCTTTTCCGCCTGCGACGACGATACCGAGCCGGTTGATCCTTCCCAGTATTATCCGCTGACGATCGGGCATTACACGGTTTACGAAGTCAACCAGGAAGTGTATTCGACGGGCCAGGCTGCGCCGGTCGTTACGAAATGGCAGGAAAAAGACGAAGTTGACAGGATTGCTTCCGATTCAGCGGGGATCGTTACTTATATTATTGCCAGATCAACCCGCAATTCGTCGGCCGACTACTGGCAAAAGGTAAAAGAATATGCGGTCCATAAATATCCGGACAAGCTTCTGACCAATATCGATAACCAACCGTTCCTGTCGCTGACATTTCCTATTGATTCCCGTACTATCTGGGACGGTAACAGCTATAACAGCCTCGACAAGCAGGAATGCTACTATGAGCCGGGAACGAAGTCTGTTCAAATCGATGCGCAGTCATTCAATAACGTCCTGACGGTTATGGAGCGCAAGGACACGTCTATTATCAACAGATATGTGACGGTTAAACAGTACGGCCTGGGCGTAGGGCTTATTTCAGATGACCAGACTGCCTTTGAATTTTGCCAAAACGACGAATGCATCGGATCGGGGAAAGTAGAATCCGGCAGTCACAAAACGCGCAAAATCATAGAATTTGGCAACCGTTAACGATCAATGTGCAACCGGTACAGTGAGCCAAAACTTGATTTTTTCATATTCCTTTTGAATAAAGTTTGCAATTTCAATTTATCTGTCTAAATTTACGACGGATACTGGTATTAATCATTCATTAACCGATAAACAATGAAAACATTGACATCGCACTCTACACAGACAAAAAAGTCTTACCGCAAGCCGGTGCTCGTTCAACACGGGAGTGTTAACAAGCTGACCAAAGGAAAATTGGGGAGCCAACCCGATGATGAAGGAACTGAGCCTAACTACGCACCAGACGCTTGATCCTTGAAAAGGATTAGGTTACTAATTCCGTAGTTAAGTACAACATGCTGATCCAAGGGTTTGTTTCGTTCAATTGGAACAATTGTCCAAATCAGTTTGTCGAACAACATTCAGTAGGCTGGAAGAATGGTTTTCTATACTTTTCTGAGTTAGATAAATCAAAATCAACTAACGATTTCTTCGTAGTTGGCTTTCAGGGAATAAATAAAAGCGATGTTAAGCTTTGGGGCACGAGCCCTTCTGTCTTAACATCGCTTTCGGATTTTCGGACGTTGATCTCGAAACTTGGAGACAAACTTTGTGTCGGGGTCTGGGTTGAGGAAGCTAGTGCCCGCGTATATCTTGCACGGCATATTTTCGGCTTGTATCCACTCTATTATGCACATATTCCTGGCCAGTTTTTCGCCTTCTCTACAAATCTCCACGAACTGCTCGCATTACTGAAAGACAAGCATGCTAGCACGCCTAATGAGGCCAGGATCAAATCCTTCCTCACCTTCTCTGGGGACATGCAGATCGATTACCATGGAGAGACATTTTATGACCTTATAAAATGTGTTCTTCCCGGACATATTCTATCGGTCAGCGCTGAAACCATCAATACCCGCCCCTTTGCGAAATTCGAGATCCCTCAACTGGCCGATTCGTTACCCGACTTCGCCTCACGTTTCCGAACGATACTCATCGACGCTGTTTCAGGTAAATTGCCTGCAAGTGGGACCATTATGGGATCGCATTTGAGTGGCGGACTCGACTCTTCGTCAGTAAGTACGCTTGCGAGGATGTATGCGCCTCAAAATCCTTTGCACACATTCTACTATAACACACAGGGCGAGGCATCCGACGACAAAGATTTTGCACAGGAAGTCGCTCGGAGTATTCGTTCTTCCCATCATGAAATCTTACTGTCTGAAATGCATTTAGATGCCATCAGACAACATACAGCCATTCTGGCTTATCCCCAGCCCACCTTCATTTCTCCGTCTTTTCAAAAAGGCGTGTACGACCTTGCGGCACAGTTAGGCTGTCAAGTATTGTTTAATGGTAATGGTGGTGATTCTATTGTAGGCAGCGGATTTGAATATCCTGCCTTGCTTTATCAGCAGAAAAAATGGGTATTATTGAAAGAACTTCTGGCAAAAAGAACACAGTTTTTTTCGAAAGCGGGTGAATTTGTGAACTGGGACAGGCTCACCTTCGAGGAACGCACGCAGATCGTCGAACAGAATTTCCTGTATCGGCAAGTCTCGCGCTCGTTGAGGGTAATGGGGCCTGCTCAACTGCTGAGATTGTATCGGGAACTTACGACGCATTTTAAGCTTTCACCGTATTATTTTGCCAAACGTGGGCTATCGGCCGTTTTGAAGAAGACAAGAGGCATATCTATCCAACCCATTACGCTGTTGCGCGATGATTTTCTTGAAGCTGCATTAAAAAGACAGCCAGACCCCTCTAAGTTATCTGAACTAATGCGTGGTAATCTACCCACCTCTTTTCAGGCCTCTTTCGAAGAGATTTTTAATCATCACACGATTTTCCATAACGAGAACAGGACTATTCTTGCCGCTGCTTATGGTCTCGAAAGTCGCTCCCCTTTTTTTGACAAAACATTATTTGAGCTTTGCATGGCCGTCCCAGAGGTCACCAAGTTCGGTAATGGCCTAGGAAGAATGCATTTTCGTGAAGCTATGAAAGATATTCTTCCGGACCGGGTGAGGTTGCGTTCGCAAAAAACGCACATCGGACCTCGCGGACGCTTGTCCACGCTCACATTGTACGATCAATCGAGGGAGCTGCTTAATGATACTTCTGAGGTATGGCATTACGTCGATCGGAAGAAGTTTGAAAGTACGGTCAAATTTCTGAAAACAGATAATCTTCCCATGGACGATTACACCAGAAGCTTTTTCCATGTGACTCGGACTATTTCTGTGGCAGTATGGCTGGAATGGTTAAAGTATGAGAAATGCCGTATTTAACCATTCACAACCGCTGAGATTGTTTTATCTGATGATATTAACCCTCCCCACGAAAGTTTGCTCGGAGCCGTCGGCCTTCGTCACGATGGCCTTATATACGTAAGTTCCTGCGCCGATATTGGGCGTCCAGTACCAGTCGGAAACAACTGATGCGGGTTTGATACTTTGATCCACCCGCAGAATGCCTTTCAGATCGTAAATAACGTATCGCACTTGCTGGACAGCATCCGGCTTGATCCCTTTGATACGAAAACGCACATAGTCCGTTGCAGGGTTTGGCGAGCACACCAGCTCGATCCCTTCTACGCCCTCGCCGATGACAAAGCTGATCTGATAGGGGCCAACTGATGCATTACCGGAATTATCCTGGGTATTTACAAGGATTTCATAAATACCGGGTGTGACAAGGGAAGTTTTGAATTCAATTTGTACAACCTTATCTGAAATTTGTTTGATCGTCAGATCCTTGTTAGGGACAAGTTGAAAATCACAGTTACTATCTGCACAAGGTTTGACAAAAATGTCCATCAGACTGGTATCCGCCGACATCAGGCGGTCGTCGGTCAGCGTAAATTTGATCACAGGCTGAGCGCCCACTTCTTCTCCATTCTGAATCGCCCGCTCGTTAAATGTAACGCCTAGAACAGGTGCTATTACATCCTTTACCCTTTCCGCCGGATAAACCTCCTGACTTTTGGCGATTTCCCAATCAACGAACAGTTCCGCTACGTTATTCGACTCGTTCAATTCCACGATCGTATTTGCGGGGTCAAGTCTTACCTGCACGAGCTTCAATGCGCCTTTATTCGGAAATGATATCTTCACCGTGTCTAGGTAAGGCATTGCCGTTACTGTTTGTATTTTTGTCTCGCTTGCACCATCCTGAAAAACGTAAGTAAGCTGAACCGGCAGCTTTTCTTCGCTATTATACTTGCCCTGATTCTTTATCACAATCGTAGCACTCAAAGTCGTTGATTTCTCGATTGTCGTTCCCGGAGCTTCCGAGTAAACGGTTATGCTCTCGTCTGCATCTACCGAGTAATCCGGCGATGCTACGTAAATCATTTTCAAAGCCGGATCACCTTGAAGGAGCGCCTGGTGCACATTTGCAACGTCATAGGCGTTATAGCCATTGGCAAAAATCCGTCTGGCGACCTCCGCCTGAATTTTCCCGATCGATTGTTTCGACATATTCGCATCTAGGAACAGGGTCGTATACAATTTATCGAGATAATTGGTGGTAGAAGAAACGTAAGTATCGAATGTATTGGCAATAAGTGCTACCGTTCCTCTTTTTGGTGCGATGATCCAGTCCAAGGAAAGGGCAATCCGGTCTGAGGATGACGGACTCGTGTTAAAGCGTGCACTGAACACGTTACCGACACCGCAACCGTTGAAATACAACATCGGGTACCGGCCGCGGTTATTATAGGCGCGAGCGGCATCCGTGATATAACCAATATCCAGATCCGTAACCGTTGTCGAGCCATGGCCGAAGTAAGTCAAAAGTCCTACGCCTGCGTTAATTTCGGGTGTGATATTCACCGGCTCAACTTCTCCAATTCCCTGTTGCTTTACAAAAGGCGTTACTTTCGCACCGATATACCCCTTTTCGGCCAGTGGTGCCAATTTCGCGAGAATGTTTTTGAGCTGCGTGATTTCCGCCGACGACTTTCCGCCATTCAGGTGTAGTATGTTCTTTTTCCAACTTACATCCTGGCTTCCAGTGAGTTCATATTCTTTCACTTTTTCCAAATAATCATATACGTTCTGGTTCGTGATCGCCGAAAGCCGCCCAACCGGTATCGCCGACACTTCCTTGGGTACACCTGCTAATCCTTCGACCATTACGATATCCGATCCGGGAAAACCCACTGTCGGGACTTCGTCAGGTAGTTCACGTACCATCCTTTCGTTGAACGTGATGGATTTCCCCATCAAGAACAGATATTTTTCTCTATTCCCGTCTGAAAGCATGTAATCCACAAACCGTCTGATCCCTACAGGGCTGGGTTCACCAAAATTGAATTGATCGTAAACGTCTGCTATTTTCATTACCAGCGGCAAAAATGAGCCTCCTTGCTCCGAAGCGCGATAAGTGGCATAAGCCTTAGCTCCTTCCTCCAGCGTTTTATTAGTAATAATCAGGTAGTTATATTTTTTAGTATCCGGTTTTACAAGCGTAACAGATGAGATTTTGGCAGCTGCAATAGTCAGTACTTCATTGGTCAGAAGCAATTTAAGGTCTTTGTCCTTGATACGTGGCACTCCCAGTTCGGCACCATTACCTGGCAGAATCCGCGGCGCATCGACATTTGAAATATCATATACTTTGCTTCCAGCCGAAACGCCGGTAATTTTGATATGTGTGCTAGCGTCTGATGTTTTGGGGAAATTAAATTCGAGGCTTTTCTCAGAGCCAATGCTGGTGCTCTGGTTATAAGTAATCGTATAATATGCGAGCGAAAAACGGTCGCGTGTATCCGAGGCGATTGATTTCAAGAGCAGAATGCCACTGCCATCCGCGGCAAGATCAGTTTCTTCCAATTCAAACGAAAATACCGATGCAGTAAAATTAGCATTCGCAACGGCTGATACTTTTCTCGCCGATGCTTCGGTTTTCCCCACAGACACTTCAATCGACCGCGTGTTATTGCTCCGCCCGTGTACCATCAATTTTACTTGCGGCTTGGCGCCGGTCACACGCTTAGTGAGCTGAAAATTGTAGGTTACGGATTTGCCCGGCAATACGGTAACGCCGGTTTTACTCGCTCCATTTTCAAAGAAGCTGTTGAAAAAACTTGCCCGGATCGAACTCAAGGTACTCAGTGAATATTCATTGGCAAACGCCTTTACGTCCGTCTGTACATGTGATACTGCTACCGTACCCGGACCAGTTACAGATCCCACGGCCACTGCCCGCAAGCCGTTGCTTTTCCCTGCCGTCAGAAAGTATGAACTTTCATCTGAATAAAGGCTGGTATATGGATTCATCCGGCTGCTCATGGGCCGGTACAAAAGCGAATCTATTGAGCCATCATTAGGCACGCCATAGAAAAGAATTTCGTTATTCGCGACGCTCAGGATTGCTACCTGTGTACCCCGGTGCCACAATTGCAGCTTTTCGGGCTGGTTAACAGGAAAGCCTGTCGGCAATGCGGAGAATGGCACTTTGTAGACACCCTTTTGAGAAACTTTCAGTTTAACATAGGGCTGATCGTACGAAATCCATTCATTGGTATATGGTGCTCCCCATTGGGCAAAAACGCCCTGTGACAGCCCAATTCCAAGGAAAAGAATTAACTGTAAATGTCGTAAAACTCTCAGTGACATAGCTCGAATAAAAAGTAAAGGCATGGAAGTTATTCCATGCCTTACAAATACAATTACAATTTGATTACTTTCTTGGTGTATTTATCGCCATTAACAGTGGTAACCTCCACGATATATTCACCGGGTGAAAGATTCGTCAGATTTACCCGGCTTCCGGTTCCATTTTCTTTAATCAAACGGCCGTTAACGTCTACCAGCTTCCATTTGCTGATTTGTGTCGGTACTTCCAGTTTGATCTCGAAATATTCGGTAGATGGATTTGGAGAAACTGATAAGGCGGCAGTTTTGTCCACCTCTACCGAAACTATTCTCGACAGCGTTTCTGCGCCTTTCTGAACATTACCATTGACCACTGCGTCAAGGTCAACTTGTTTCAAACGATAATAACTCTTTCCGCTCAATGGTTTGGAATCCACAAATGCATAGGATACTTCCGAGTTAGAATCACCCTTGCCTTCGACTCTACCCACTTCTTCAAAATTACGTGCATTGTAGCTTCTTTCGATTATAAAATGGCTGTTATTACGCTCTGAGGCAGTCTTCCAAGTAACTTCAACCTTTTCTCCAACGTTTTTTGCGTTGAAAGAAATCAGGTCAACCGGCAATGGAGCTTCGTTGATCAGGATTTTTAATGCAGGGTCTCCTTGAAGCAATACCTGGTGGATATTCGCGCGGTCGGCATCATAGTACGCCGCTACACGGCTATTCTGGGCAGGGTTATAGGTGTATCCTTTTGCTAACTTGGTTTGTAATGCAACCTCCTGCAAAATCTGGCCGATAGTACCTCGGTCCTTGTCTGATTTCGAGAAGATCAACGGATACAGGCGGTCCAGATATTCGTTTGACGTGCTCGCATATGCATCCCAGGTATTTCCGAACACGACGACCGCGCCCTTGCCCGGTGCGAGAAGCCAGTCGAGCGACAGCGGTCGCGATGAGCTTGTGTTGACAGTAGTTGCAAAAAGGTTACTAAAAATATTGTTAACACCACAGCCATTGTAGAACAGTACCGGGAATTTGGTATTGTTATAACCTTTGCCTGCATCCGTCACGTAGCCAGGGTTCAAGTCTGTCCGGTAAGTAGAGCCATGTCCAAAGTAACTAATCATCCCAACGCCGGCGTTGTTGACTTCGTTAGAAACACTTATCTCTTCTATCACATCCGCTGCTTGTGTTTTTTTCTTCTGAATCACCGCACCGTTGAATGGGCTACTAGCAACAGTGTTGCCAATAGTCGACAAATAGCCTGCAAACTGATTGATTTCGCCCAGATCTTTACCGCCGCTGATGTGCAGTACATTTTTTCTCCAGGCAATGACCTTCTCAGCTTCATACTGTTGAACCTTCTGCAGATAGGCATTTACATCTGCGTCGGTCAACGCGGAAATACGACCGACCGGGATTGCGGGAACATCGTCTTGGGTGCCGTGTAAACCGTCTACCAACAAAAGGTCAGAACCAGGGAAGCCCACTGTCGGAACTTCGTCCGGCAATTCTTTCACAACCTTGTCCGGTCTTGTAATCGACTTTCCAATCAACAACAGGAATTTCGATTTGTTGCCATCCGAGATCATGTAGTCAGCGAACCTTTTGATCGCTATCGGGCTAGGCTCGCCGTAGTTAAATTCGTTATACAGATCTTTCACCTTCACTACAACCGGCGTATATTTCGTACCGGGCGAATCGTTCTGGCGGTATGCGGCAAACGCTTGTGCAGAAGAGATCAGGTTATCAGCGGCCACGATCAGATAGTTGTACGTAGAAGGATTGATTTCCTGGAATGTTACGGTCGAAATCTTGCCGGCCGCTACGTTGACATTCTGGGCGGCATTGGTCACCAGCAACTTCAAGGCGTTACCATCACGGGTTACCATCAGATTCGACGCCGCTCCATTGATGATCCGCGGGTTATCTGCATTTGAAATGTCATAGAACAGCGGGCTTGCCGGAGGGTTTGCAATCGGAATTCTCGATTTTGATCCTGACGAAGCGGCCGGAAAGTTAAACTGGTATGTATTCAAACCTTGCGCATCGACAGTTTGATCGTACGATACAGTATAATAGCTAACTGAGAACCAAGACGAAGCAACGGTACTTTGAAACCCGAAAGCACCTCCGTTCGCATCGTAATCCTGAGCCGGGTCGAGGTCGAAGTTAACCTCAAGCGGGCCGAAGTCAAATGTATTGGCAGTGGTAACAGATCTGAACGACGAGGTATTTTTACCCACGCGGATCTGAACCTGAGCACTTCCGCCTCTGCCGCTCAATAGCATTTTTACCTTTGGTACAGAGCCTCCGAAAACATTCTTCGCAGCAAAGTTGAAATTCGAGCTAACCGAACCAGGCTGCGCAGCCGATGCAGGGTTAGCTGAATAGATCGGACTCGAAGCAGGTGTTCCTATCGGAAGCCTTGTTCCTGTACCTGTCTTACCATCTTCAAAAAAGCTGTTGAATGTAGCAGGACGTGTAGAATAATACGTGAAGTGGGTATATTCTGTCTGGTAAGTTTTCAGCTCAACCTGATTGTGAAACTCGGACGCAAGCACACCGGCGTCTACCGCCGTGTCCTCCACTTGCGCGCGCAAACCATTATCCGTTCCGATTGTCAGAAAGTACGCACTTTCATTTGAAAAAGTACTGAAATAAGGATTCTTCCGGGAAGTTGGGAGCCGGTATAACCATTCGTCTGAACTACCGTCGTTGGGTACTCCGAAAAAAAGAATTTCAGTATCGTCAGCTTTCAGGACGCTAACCTGATTGCCCCGGTGCCACAGCTGAAGCTTGGTCTTATCGGCCGATTGAAATGCAGCTGGCAATGACGAAATAGCTACTCTGTGTATGCCTTTTGCAGTTACACCGATCCGAACCCATTGCTGGCTGTATTTACCAGCGAGCCACTCATTACCATGAGCACCGCTCCATTTTTGAGAAAACGCACCGGGTATGCATAAACATACTCCCAGAAACAGCATACTGATAAATGAGGTAAACCTTTTTAATCTCATAAGCTCAAATTTTATAGTGCATAACTTACACTGTTAGTGTATAATAAACGATAAACTCTTTAATGATTGCAACGCGCGAAATGAAACTCTATTATCAATAAACAAAAATACAATAATTTCAAAACAGAGCAACGTTCGATTACGGGTAGTATTGGGATAAAGTATTAATACGACAAATAATAACAAGATGTTGCCGCAGGCATGATTTTTTCATCCGCCAAATAATTTCATCCTTATATTTGTCCGCAAACAAGTACTCTAATACTCTAACCAAAACAACGATCAGTATGTTAAAACGATTAATTTTCTGTGCGTGGGTTGTACTAGTCGGCGTCGCGCTGGTAAACTGCGACGGCGAAAAGGGTGACGTCGGCCCAGCGGGTAAAGACGGAGCCGCAGGCCCCGCTGGACCCCAGGGGCCAAAAGGTGATACAGGCGTTGCCGGGGAAGATGCCCTTGGCGCAAAAATCATCACTACCGGAGCGCTCAAAACGGAATCAGACGGCGGTTATTCTTTTGGAATCAGCAATATGACCCCGGCCGACACGGCAATGCTTGTTAACGCAGGTATCTTTGTTTACATTAAAAGCAAGGATTACTGGTGGTCTATTCCGGGCCCTGTGGGGTTTGCCAGCGGTGATACCACGACTTTCAGCTTCCGATATGCTTTGCGCAACGGAAGAACATTCTTTGTCCTGATCAAGCCAGTTAGCTGGACTGACGGTACGCCTACCCCGCCGGCAAGAGATCTGGATGCTGTTAGAGTGATCATCGTTCCAACGGAGAAATTCAGACGTGCTGCGTCGATCGACTGGAAGGATTACAATGCGGTCGTAAAAGCACTGAATCTTAAAGAATCTGAAGCAGTCAGCGCCGATCTGTAACGGTTTGCCGATGGCATTCGAAAAAGCTGCTCTAAAGGGCGGCTTTTTCTTTTCCCCCACCCCATTTTTGCAACATAAAAAGTTTTAATTGCCCCCTGCCAAGAAGTTGCATTTCGCCATAACTTTTATTTTTTAAATTATACTATTTTCGAAACAAATATTGTTAGGACGATTGTTATCTAACAACAATTTGTACTTTTCCGGGCTTAGGCCTTCTTACCATATTTCCTTCTTTCGTGATGAATACCAAAAAGTCTTCAAAAACGAGCTCACCTGACGTGGTTTTGATTGGGGCAGGCATTATGAGCGCTACGCTCGGGGTTCTACTGAAAAAGCTTAATCCATCCATTACCATCTCCGTTTTCGAACGTCTTGACCGCGTAACTGCCGAGAGCTCTGACCCGTGGAATAATGCCGGCACCGGCCATTCCGCTTTTTGCGAACTGAACTATACGCCGCAACTGGCCGACGGTTCCATCGAAACTAAAAAAGCTGTCAAGATCGCCGAGTCTTTCGAGGTGTCAAAAGAGTTCTGGTCGTACCTCGTTGAAAATGGGGTGATCGATTCACCTGATACATTTATCCACAATATTCCACATCTGAGCTTTGTTTGGGGTGAGGAAAACGTGGATTATCTTCGCAAACGATACAAGGCCCTGACAAGCCATCATTTGTTCCAGGGAATGGAATATAGCGAGGACAAGGATGTGATCGAAAACTGGATCCCGCTCGTCATGAATGGCCGGGATGCTGATGAAAAGGTGGCAGCCACCCGCATGGAACTTGGTACCGACGTCAATTTCGGCGCACTGACGAAAGCGATGTTCGATTACCTCGAAAACCAGGAAGGCGTCAATCTCTATCTCAATTACGAGGTCGACGATCTTTCCCGGAAGAAAGACAACTCGTGGCTCATCGAAGTCAAAGACCGCGCAACGCGCAAGGAAAGTAAGATTCAGGCCAAATTCGTGTTTATCGGCGCGGGCGGCGGTTCACTGCCTTTGCTTGAAAAATCGAATATTCCGGAAGGAAAAGGCTTCGGAGGCTTTCCTGTTAGCGGACAATGGCTCGTGTGCAACAAGCCGGAGATCATTGAAAAACATCAGGCGAAAGTGTATGGAAAAGCTTCGGTAGGCTCTCCTCCGATGTCGGTACCCCACCTGGATACCCGCATTATCGACGGTAAAAAAGCATTACTTTTCGGGCCATATGCAGGGTTTTCAACCAAATTTTTGAAAAACGGCTCCTATCTGGACCTTCCGCTTTCGATTAAGCTCAATAATATTAAACCAATGCTGGCGGCCGGGCTGCATAACATTCCGCTGACCAAATACCTGATCGACCAGGTAAGACAGTCGCCGCAGGACCGTCTGGAAGCGCTGAAAGATTATTTTCCCGACGCAAAACTGGAAGACTGGAACCTAGAAACGGCAGGTCAGCGTGTGCAGGTAATTAAGAAAGATAAAAAAGCGGGTGGCGTCCTCGAATTCGGTACCGAAATGGTAACGGCTGCCGACGGATCACTTGCCGCGTTGCTGGGCGCGTCCCCGGGTGCTTCCACGGCAGTTTCGATTATGCTCGACCTGATTCATCGTTGTTTCTCAGAAGCGAAAAGCCCTGAATGGCAGCGCGAATTCAAGAAAATGATCCCTTCATTTGGCAAATCACTGTCCAAAGAAAAGGAACTCGCCGCTAAAACCCGCGCATGGACAACCGAAGTCCTGCATTTGAGCGCCTCGCATTTGGAGGAAGAAATGACTGCGTGATTTTGGATTAAATAGAAATGTAAAAGCCCCGACCATCGTCGGGGCTTTGTTTTATTCTAAACTATTTAGAAGATCGGTCAAAATGCCAGCGATCGCAAAAACCGCAACCCATCTACCGCGATCGCTTCCCGCGAGGGCTCGACTTGCCTCCATATGGATGCGGCTTTGGCGATAACTTTCACATCGGGGGTGAATGATTCGATCACGATGTCTCCCGCATAATGGATACGGTCCAAGGCGGCGAAAATGCGGTCCCAGTTGATCTGGTCGCCGCCGGGGGTACCGCGGTCGCTGCCGGACGCGTGCAGAAGGCCTAGCCGGCTTCCGGCCTTACGAATAGCCAGCGCCGGGTCTTTTTCTTCGAGGTTCATGTGAAAAGTGTCGAGATGCACCTGCAATGCATTGCTCCCCACCGTTTCGATCATCCGCAATGCCTGGTCGCAGGTATTGATAAAATCAGTTTCATAGCGGTTCAGGGGCTCGATAGCCAGCTTCACATCATGCTTTTCAGCAAAATCAGCCAAAATTTTGAGGTTACCTGCCACAAGTTCCCACTGTTTTCGTTTTTCATCGTCGGGGACGAATCCCGCACGGCCTACTGCAGAATAAACGGGACCAGCCACAAGCTTACTTCCAAGAACGGGCGCTATGCGGATAAGCGCTTCGACGTACTCAATGGCCGTGACCTGGTCTTTGCGCGTACCCCGGAGATCACGCCCCGGCCCCGTCGCTGCGCACACCGACCGGCATTCCAGCCCACTATCATCCAATGCCCTCCTCACCTTCTCAGGATCGATGTTGGCCGGGTCTTCCAGTGCTATTTCAACAAAATCAAAACCCCACGCTTTGAACTGTGGGAAAAACGAGGTGCTTTCGTTCGTGAATGGTGAAGAAAACAGATAGGTATTGATACCAAACTTCATCAGTGCTTACTTCCCTTTTTGCTGTGTAAAAATGCGTACACCTTTTTTATTACCAGTGACGATGTCGAGCAGGCCGTCTCCGTTCAGGTCCTCGACCGTAACGTGCAGGCCTACACCGGAATTGTCATCAATATCGTGCCGGGTCCAGGTTGGTACCTTGCCCGGTTTATATTCAAACCAGGAAATAAATGCGGGTTCAAATTCCCCGGGATCATTCCCATTGTGGGCGAAATAGCGTTTCCCTGTCACAAAATCGGGATGGCCGTCCCCATTCATGTCTATCAATGTCAAACCGTGTGTCTGCGAGATCGTCTTGTCAATGTCGTGGTGGATCCAGACCGTCTCCTTGCCCTCTTTTTTCTGTTCGTGCCACCATATGCCATAATTATGTGCAGAAGCGCTGAGCACGTCGTTCAGACCATCGCCGTTGAGATCGAGCACATACATTTGCGAGCAGTCCTGTCCCAGATCGGCCGGGTGGAATTTCCAGTCTTTGTCCTTGGGATATTTGGCCGGGCCTTCCGCAGGGCCTTCCCACCAGCCATTTCTAACCGTCACGTCCTTGCGCCCGTCGCCGTTGATATCCCCGTACCCGATCCCGTGCGTGTACATATGCGTGGAGTTGTTCGGATCGTTGCTGATCACATATTTCTCCCAGGCGGTTTCGCCTTTTTTAGACGGACATTTAAGCCAGATCACCTTTTTGCCCGTCGGGTCATTACAGAGCAGGTCCAGACGCCCGTCGCCATCGATGTCTACCAGTTGCGGTGATTCATTTCCTACCGAAGAATAAATCGTGTGCATTGGCCAATGCCCCGGCTTATTTTGGGGGTTTTCGTGCCATGCGGCAGCTTTCCCCGGCCAGTCGATCCGGATAAGGTCGATCCAGCCGTCCTGGTTCACATCCATTGCAAAATCCAGGAACGAATTGCTGTAACTTCCATTTACGATAAATGAGTCGGGCTTCGCCAGCTCGTGCGCTTTCCAGTCCGGCGCTTCGAACCAATAGGCACCCGAAAGAATATCCTTTTTACCGTCTTTGTTCACATCGCCCATGGCGGCACCTTCCGCGATGAACCGTTTGGTAAGTTCTGTTTTTTTAAATGCAATAGCCGATCCGCCTTTTCCTTTCGTCTGCGCGAAGGCATTCGAGCCCGCAACGGCAATTATATTGATCAAACAAAGCCACTTTAAAAATCTTCCGGTTAACAGCATCGGATGTATGGGTTAGGATTAATACTCAAATATCATTTTACCCCCAGCAGGTAGTCAAGCAATGCGTAAAAGTCCTTTTCAGGGATGATATTCCGGAACTGATCGGGCATTAACGTGTATTTGGACGCCCGGTATTCTTTCATATCTCCTTTTACCACGTAAAACTCCTGCCCTGCCATGTCTGCGAACACGATCGTTTCGCCTTCCGTCCTCCGGTACAAGCCGGTGAGGGTCCTTTCATTTTTCAATGTGATATTATAAGTACGAAATGCCTCAGTTATATTCCTGTTAGGGTCAAGGATTTTTTGGGTCAATGCCTTATGGCCCCAGTTTCCGATGCCGTCGAGCTGCGGACCGACCAGCCCGCCGGAGCCCTGTATCTGGTGGCAACCGCTGCAATTCTGCACAAAAATCACCTTCCCGGCGTCTGAAAACGCAGTAGCCGGCTTGAAATTGGCAATACGCGCATTGATGAGTTTCTGTCGTTCTTCGCGCTCGCCCGCACTGGCCGTTAGTAATTGCCGCATTTGTGTTTGCTGCGAAGCATTGGCATTGTTGGTAAGCCGCTCCTGTACCGGCACCTCGGTAGCAATGTCCGCAGCCAGCTCCTCTTCTTTAAATGCATTTAACAAATAGCCGATCCCTTCCGAAGTATTGGCCAGCACGGTTGCGATCGCAATCTGAAGGTTGCGGGCACCGCTTGCGAGTTGTTTTTTCAAAGTTTCGTAAACTGATGGCGACGCCGCCTGACCCATCGCCACGGCGAGTTTTTCCCTTAAAGTCGGAAGTTCCGCCGGATCATTGAAAACATCGGCCAGCACATTCACATTTCCCTTGGGATCAATATTCATCAATGCGCCTGCAGCGGCGACTCTTACGGCATAGTCCATCCATTTGGCTTGTAAAATCGTTTTTAAAGCAGGTTCAAGCGATTGGATATGATATTCCCCGGCAATCTCCGCCGCCGTAATACGTTGTTCGGAAATGATCGATGGGCCTTTCTCCGGCACAGTTACTACCGCCGGTTCAAATTGCCCGACGCCCACAGAGCCCGTCTGCGAACTGTCAACGGCTTCTACGTAACCCATTTGCCCTTCATACGCCGCCAGGTTGAACGTCGCATTACGGATGAGGTCTTTATACTGCATTGCCTCCGCCTGGTTGACCCGGTACTCCGCGATCACTTTACCGCCGTCGGCCAGCCGGATTTTCACCGAATTTTTAGAACTACCCTTTTTCTCCGCCCGGTTATGGACATCATTGTCGAACACATTCATTTTTAATGTCGCCGGCAATTTAAATGGCACCGAATACAGTACCGACTGCGGGATATAGCCTCCTTTCTCGCTCAACACAATGCGGAATGGCGGCATTACATCCACCAGAAACTGCTCCGAAACCGCCCAGGAATTCACCGGATCGGAATTCTTCGATACCTTCCTGATTTTCCAGGTTTCCGTTTCAAAAGAGGTGTTATCCAAAAACTTCCGCGCCAGCCGCTCGCCCCAGGCAACCATTTTGGGACTGGGTGAAGCACCGCTTTGCCGGATACCCGCCTGGATCGTCCGGTACAATGAAAGCTGCTTTTCCGGCTCATTTTCAAATTTCACATTGATCAGGTCGATCGCCTTTTCCACCTGGTAGGGCGCCGCCAGCCGGCCAATATATTCGAGGTTATTTAAAAGGTCGCCCGGCGCCAGCTCGTGCGTGAGCGTGTAATCGAGGATAAACGCCGCACCGGCCGGAGAGGGCACATCAAGCAGCGCTTTATTGAGCAATGACAGTTGCCCGTCAGACCATCGCATGGCAGGCAAACGCCACATCACGCTGGCATTTTTCAGGTTATTTCGCACTCCGAGCAATGCAGTATAGCGTAAATGCGTGTCCTCCTGCGGTGTTTTCTCGTATAAATCCATCAGCAATGCAACGTTCTCCGCTCTCGGGAAGTGGGTCAAAACTTCGGCTGCACTCCGCCTGACAAACGGATCGCCGCTTTTCAATGCCTCGGTAACGCGGCCATAATGAGCGTCGGAAATGGAATTGCATTCATTTAAAATACGCAATGCATGGATTTTCACAACCTGCTCATTATGCCCTAATGCGTTGTCCAGCAAGCGATCGTCGAGCGCGCCCAGGCGGTGCAGCACCCACAATGCGTGTACGTACGAAACCGGGTCAGCATTGTTTGCCAAAAGTCCTTTCACCGGCTCCACCGCCTTCCCTTTCCAGGTATCGACGATCCGGTCGGCTACTTTTAGCCGCGTGTTCAGCTGTGGATGTTTCAATCCTTCCAACAACTGCGCTATCGTCGCTTTCGACCAGTCCGTCACAGGCTGGTTCACGTGCGGCTCGTTGCCTTTATAGGTGACTTTCCAGATCCGGCCGCTCACCCGGTCGCGTCCGGGGTGGTTTAGAGCAACTTAATAATTCCCGATTATCCTGTTGTAAAAATCGGCAAAGTATAATGAAACGACCGGCCCTAATTTGATGTCCACCGGCCTGAACCAGGGATCTTTACTGACTAGCAGCGGCTCTTC
>CBIHPQ010000035.1:0-24113 GCA_966211825.1 uncultured Dyadobacter sp.
TGGTAATTTATCATTGACTTCGGAGAGATTTTGGGTATTTTTACTCAAAACAACATACTATGACCGGAATCGTAACTGACATCAACCAACTGGATTTGAACGGCACTTATACCTATGCCGATTATTTACTGTGGCAATTCAAGGAGCGCGTTGAGCTAATCAAGGGGAGAATTTTTAGAATGTCGCCTGCTCCGAGTACACGGCATCAGAAAATTTCAGGAAACCTGTACGTTGAAATACGGGCGCTGTTCAAAAATCATTATTGCCAGGCCTTCTTTGCTCCATTTGACGTTCGCTTACCCAAAAAAGGCCAAAGTGTGACCGATCAGAAGATCTACACGGTCGTGCAGCCGGACTTATGTATCATTTGTGACGAATCCAAGCTTGACGATCGCGGCTGCGTGGGAGCGCCGGATTTGATTGTGGAAATCCTCTCGCCGGGCAATTCGAAGGTTGAAATGTCTAGTAAATTCGAGTTGTACCAGGAATCCGGCGTCCGCGAATATTGGCTCGTAGAACCGTCACAGAATGCTGTTTTGGTTTATGCGCTGGATGATCAGGGAAAATACATTGGGCTGCCACCAGCCATCAACCTGCTGAAATCGACCATTTTCCCTGATTTGGAAATTGACCTGAAACAGATATTCAATTGACCATCAAGCCAGTTCCAGTTCCATCTTAATATCCGCCCGCTTGAAATTGTGTCCTGTAAGCGGCACTTCTGTGAATCCCAGCTTTTTGTAGAGGTTAATGCCGGCCGCCGATCCTTTTCGGTTGGAATAGAGGATCACGTTCTTTGCACCCAGTTCACGGGCCTTTTCCAGTACCGCATGACCGAGCAGCTCTCCGAGCTTTTTCCCCCGCATGCTTTTTGAAACGGTCATTTTGCTCATTTCAACCGTGTCACCGTCCCGCTTCAATGCGCAGGTACCGACCGGTTCACCGCCATACAATGCGATGAGGATGGCGCCACCGTCTTTGAGATAATATGTTTCGGGATCGGAAAGTGTTTTCTCGTCCTCCGGCTCTACCTCGTAAGTATCGGATATCCAGGCGTAGTTCAGGTCGTAGAAAGCCTGTGCATATTCCGGTTGATAATCTATGACGCGCACTGCCGCGGTGGTTTCTTCTTGCTCCATTCGTTTGTAACGTTCAAAAAATCCTTCTTTTTTCAATCGATATTCGGCTTCGTTCATGGCATGCAACAGGTTATTGGCATTATCAATAATATCTTCTGCCGTTTTCCGGATTTTCTCCCAAACGGGCTGCATTTGCGCTACGAGCACTTTCGCCTTTTCAGAAAGTTGCACCGTACGCTTCCGCGTATCACGCTCGTCCCTAAATGACTCTGTCAACCCTTCCTTTTCAAGTTCTTTCAACAGGCTGATCGTCGAAGGATGCGCATACCCGATTTCCTCCGAAAGCTCCATAATGCCCAGCGCGCCTTTCACATGCAGCGCATAAATGATCGGAAACCATTTCGGCTCGAACGCGATGCCATTATGCTGGTAAATGAGTACACCATCCTTTCTAAACTGATCGCTCAGGCGCTGCAAACGGGTTGAAATTGCAAGGCCCCCTACTTCATCGAAAATGTTCATTTTGAATACGGCATTAATTTAAGTTCAAATATACGTAGATGACTACGTAATTAGCAAACGGCAGACCCGTTTTGTCTTATTTTTGTTTTTGGTAAATTTGATAAAAACAAAAAAGCTATGGACGCACAGGCAATTATCTCTGACATCGAGCAGCTTCCTGAAAAATGGCAACAAGAGGCCGCCCGTTACATTTCCTCACTAAAACAGCTCTACGCTGAGCAGCCAAAGCCTGCGAAAAACCTACCTCCGCGCCAATTTGGGCTTCACAAGGGAAAGTACGTTATGGCACCCGACTTCGACGAACCGTTAGAAGACTTCAAGGATTATATGTAGATGAATTATTTAATAGACACACACACATTTATCTGGTTCACAGAAGGCAATCCCTTAGTGGGTAGCAAAATTCGATCCCTCATTGAAAATAGCGACAATCAAGTTTATATCAGTATGGCAAGTCTTTGGGAGATCGCGATCAAGACGTCGCTCCGAAAGCTTTCGATGTCAATGCCTTATGAGTCTGTGTGCGACGATTTAGTAAGACTTCGCATAGAATTGATGCCCATTAAATTCGAGCACACCGCATTGGTAAACAGGCTTCCGCTACACCATAAAGACCCATTCGACCGGATGATCGTAGCACAAGCAGTCTGCGAAAATCTTGATTTGCTCAGTTGTGATGATAAACTGGATAAGTATTTGTCCCACAGCCATCAAAAAAGGCTTTGGTAACTTAGTTTAAATACTTCACAATCAAGCCCCCCGTACGTTCCGAAGCACCTGCTCCGCCAACCAACTTCCCTAAACGCTCGTAATCCTGCATTTGCTGCGCGTGCTTGCTACCGCCGGGGATGATTCGTTTCAGTTCCGAAACCAGATTTCCTTCATTCAATTCATCCTGGATCAATTCCCGGACTGCCTCTTTTTCCAGGATCAGGTTTACCAATGAAATGAACGGAATTCGGATCAGTCGCTTGGCTAATGCGTAGGAAATAGCGCTGGTGCGGTAACATACCACTTCCGGAACTTTAAGTAACGCCGTTTCCAATGTAGCAGTGCCCGAAGTCACGAGCGCTGCCTCCGCAACCGACAGTAAGTCATAGGTGCATTCGTACACGACCACCGCCTGGCCGCTGGATAAATACTGATCATACAATGTAGAAGGCAAATTCTTGACGCCTGCGATCACATACTGATGGTCAGGAAAATGCCTTTGCGTCGTCAGCATCGTGTCGAGCATGCCGATGATTTCCTGCTTGCGGCTCCCGGGAAGTAATGCAATGATGGGCCGGTCGTCGAGGTTATGCTTGCGGCGAAACTCCGGATCAGGCCGGAATGCCGTGATGGCGTCCATGAGCGGGTTACCCACGTAATCGACTTGGTATTCGTATTTTTTGTAGAAATCAACTTCGAAAGGGAAGATCACAAACATGCGGTCCACATTGGCCTTAATCTTCCAGGCGCGCTTCTGGTTCCAAGCCCACACCTTCGGCGAAATGTAGTAGAACACTTTCAGCCCCCGCGACTTTGCAAACGAGGCGATGCGAAGATTAAAACCGGGATAATCGATCAGTATCAGCGCGTCGGGCCGGTAGTCGAGAATATCAGCCTTACATTTTTTGAGGAAACCGGCAATCGTCCGCAGGTTCATCACCACTTCCAGGAACCCCATGAAAGCAGTGTCTTTATAATGCGTTACGAGTTGCATACCCTCTGCCTCCATCATATCGCCGCCCCATCCCCTGAACTCCGCATCGGGGTCATTCGCCCGGATGCCTTTGATCAGGTTGGAGCCATGGAGGTCCCCCGAACGTTCGCCCGCGATCAGATAATACTTCATAGGCAATTAGTGGTCGGCGGTCGATGATCGGTGGTTGGTTTACTCACCATAATACTCCACAAAGTTCTTAGGCGTCTCAATCAGCTTGATATAGTGAAGTTTCGCATTAGGCGCTGCCTGCGCGACGGCCGGTTCCAGGATATTCCATATCTCCATGACGAATATTTCACAGGAGGCCATTTTGCCTTGCATGAAATCCACATCGAGGTTCAGGTTCTTGTGGTCAACCTTGTCGACGACCTGCTGTTTTACGATATCCCCCAGCACTTTCAGGTCGATCACAAAACCCGTATCAGGGTCGGGTTTGCCTTTTACCGTAACAATCAGCTCAAAATTATGCCCATGCCAGTTGTTGTTGGCGCAGGGGCCAAACACTTCCTGGTTTTTCTCATCACTCCACGCCGGATTGTAAAGCCGGTGCGCCGCATTGAAATGCTCTTTTCTTGTTACGTAAATCATAAAACTTCCTGCCACTTGATAATTCTGGCGCAAAATTACACCTTGTATCCGTAGTTTTGTTTGTTAACAAGAGGATAACTAAAAAAAATCCTATTTCGCCCTTAATATTTAAGAGTAGATCGGCGCGGTCGGCTACTCTTATCTGGCATTCTTTTTACAGTTAAACATATAATCTCCCATGATTATCGTAACAGGTGCAGCCGGCTTTATTGGCAGCGGGCTTGTCAGCCGCCTCAATCAAGACGGCTTTAAGAACATTATTGCAGTGGATGATTTTTCCAAAATCGAGAAGGCAGAGAATCTCGAAGGAAAAATTATCAAGGAAAAAGTAGAAAGGAATGCACTTTTCGAATGGCTCGATGCGAACCACCGCGATGTAGAATTCATTTTCCACATCGGCGCGCGTACCGACACCACGGAGTTTGACAAGGAAATTTTTGATGAGCTGAATGTAAATTATTCCAAAGGCATTTGGGAGAAATGCGTGGCATACCAGATTCCCCTCGTGTACGCGTCGTCCGCGGCTACGTACGGCCTGGGCGAGCACGGGTATGACGACAATGAAGCTACCCTCGGCCAGCTGAAACCGCTGAACCCGTACGGCGACTCTAAAAACGAGTTCGATAAATGGGCGCTGGCGCAAGAAAAAAAGCCGTTTTTCTGGGCGGGGCTCAAATTCTTCAATGTTTACGGGCCTAATGAATACCACAAAGGCCGCATGGCTTCCGTCATTTTCCACGCTTTCAACCAGATCAAGGCAACGGAAAAAATGAAGCTTTTCCGCTCCCATAACCCCGATTTCAAAGACGGTGAACAAATGCGTGACTTCATTTACGTCAAAGACCTGATCGACGTCTGCATTTTCTTCATGCACCACCGCAAAAACTCCGGCATTTACAACCTCGGAAGCGGCCGCGCGAGGACGTTCAAAGACCTGGTCACCAACACTTTCCTGGCCATGGGCAAGACACCGGACATTTCGTATATCGATACCCCGGCGGACATCCGCGATAAATATCAGTATTTCACGCAGGCCAACATGAGCAAGCTGCGCTCCGTCGGATATACCCGGCCGTTCAGCAGTCTGGAAGACGGTATCGACGATTATGTCAAAAATTACCTCTCGTCGAGTGCCTATTTGTAAGGCATCGCGATAGTCAGAAGTCAAAAGAGACCTGCCCCGGCGGGTCTCTTTTCTTTTGGCCGCCCGAAAAGCTATTTCCGCCGGAAACTGCCGGAATCTCCACAATTTTCCGTATTTTTGACCCTCTCATTAAACTCAATCCCACTTCTCTGTGTTACCTTATTACCAACCAGAGTGTGACATTATTACGACTATGAGCAAAGAAGATGAATTGTTGGAGGAAATCACCAGTTCAGAATACAAATACGGCTTTGTAACTGATATTGAGGCAGATGAGGCCCCTGCGGGCCTTAATGATGATATTGTCAGGTTTATCTCTGCCAAAAAAAATGAACCTGAATGGATGCTGCAATGGCGCCTGAAGGCATATCATCTGTGGCTGACTATGGACGAGCCGAAATGGCCCAACGTACATTACCCGCCGATCGAATTCCAATCTATCAAATACTACTCGGCGCCCAAGAAAAAGAAGGCTGTTGAGAGCATCGACGACATCGATCCCGAGCTGCGCAATACCTTCGAAAGGCTGGGGATTTCTTTGAATGAACAGAAAAGGATTTCGGGCATCGCGGTCGACGCGGTCATGGATTCCGAATCGGTGTTCACTACTTTCAAGGACACGCTGAGAGAAAAAGGCATTATTTTCTGCTCGATCAGCGAGGCTATCCGCGAACATCCGGAGCTCGTGAAGAAATACCTGGGCTCGGTAGTTCCGCCGAAGGATAATTATTATGCTGCATTGAACTCGGCCGTGTTCTCCGATGGATCATTTGTATACATTCCCAAAGGCGTTCGCTGCCCGATGGAGCTCTCTACCTATTTCCGTATCAACGCGGCCGGAACCGGTCAGTTCGAACGGACGCTGATCATCGGCGACGAGGACAGCCATGTTAGCTACCTCGAGGGTTGCACGGCCCCTATGCGCGACGAAAACCAGCTGCATGCAGCGGTAGTGGAGATTTTCGTACACGACAATGCAAATGTAAAATACTCGACCGTACAGAACTGGTACCCGGGCGATAAGGACGGAAAAGGCGGTATCTACAACTTCGTAACAAAACGCGGACTTTGCGACGGCCCTAATTCCAAAATTTCCTGGACGCAGGTTGAAACCGGCTCGGCGATTACCTGGAAATATCCATCGGTGATCCTGAAAGGCGACAACTCGATCGGAGAATTCTATTCCGTGGCTGTTACCAACAATATGCAGCAAGCCGACACCGGCACCAAAATGATCCATATTGGCAAAAACACCAAAAGCCGGATCGTTTCGAAAGGTATTTCGGCCGGCAAGAGCCAAAACTCTTACCGCGGATTGGTTCAGGTATTCAAAAAGGCTGAAAAGGCCCGTAACTTCTCGCAATGCGACTCTCTGTTGTTAGGTGACAAATGCGGCGCCCATACTTTCCCTTACATTGAAGTGAACAACCCGTCGGCCACCGTGGAGCACGAAGCGACTACTTCGAAGATCGGCGAGGACATCCTTTTCTATTGCAACCAACGCGGTATCCCTACCGAGCAAGCCGTTGCATTGATCGTAAATGGCTATGCTAAAGAAGTATTAAACCAGCTTCCGATGGAATTTGCCGTTGAAGCTCAAAAACTACTGGAAATCAGTCTCGAAGGTAGTGTAGGTTAAAATTTCAGATAAGATAAAACGCAGAAAGCCTTTGATTCGTCGAAGGCTTTTTGTATTTTATTGATCCTAGTAATTTTTTCCATCAACGATCCACCCTTCATGACGCACGTTCCACAACTAATCATTGACCTTTCTTTAATACTCACAATGGCGGGTATCATTACCCTTATTTTCAAGAAATTGAAGCAGCCCATTGTGCTGGGTTACATTTTGGCCGGATTGCTTGTAGGTCCCAATTTCCATTTGTTCCCTACCATTACCGACATCAAAACCATTGAAATCTGGGCAGAGATCGGTGTGATATTTTTGCTCTTCAACCTCGGTTTGGAGTTTAGTTTTAAAAAGCTGGTCAAAGTCGGCAATACCGCCGCCATTACCGGTTTGTTCGAAGTCTCGATGATGCTGGGGACCGGCTTCCTGACCGGCCAGCTGCTCGGTTGGAGCAAGACCGACAGCCTTTTTCTCGGCGGTATCATCGCCATTTCGTCCACCACTATTATCTTCCGCGCATTCGACGAGCTGGGTCTGAAAACCCAGAAATTCACCCGCGTGGTAATGGGCATCCTGGTTATCGAGGACCTTACTGCCGTTTTACTGATGGTATTGCTGTCGACCTTGTCCCTGAGCCAGCAGTTTGCAGGATTTGAATTAATCCAGTCGAGCCTGAAACTCTTCTTTTTCCTCACAATCTGGTTCCTGGGTGGCATTTTCGTGTTCCCTACCCTGCTGCGGCGTTACCGGCACCTGATGAACGACGAAAGCGTACTGATCACTTCCGTTGCATTATGTTTTGGAATGGTGTTCCTGGTGACCAAAGCCGGCTTTTCGGCGGCTTTGGGCGCATTCATAATGGGTTCTATCCTTGCCGAAACAACCCATGCGGAGAAGATCGAACATTTGCTTAAACCGGTGAAAGACCTTTTCGGGGCGGTTTTCTTTATTTCCGTTGGTATGCTGATCAACCCCGGGTTGCTGCTCGAATACGCGGTCCCGACGGCGATTCTGGTACTCGTGGTCATACTTGGCAAAACGATGTTTGTTACGCTCGGAGCTGTTATTTCCGGCCAGCCGCTCAAAAAGTCGCTGCAATCGGGTATGAGCTTATCGCAAATCGGTGAATTTTCGTTCATTATCGCCAACCTCGGCCTCTCGTTGAAAGTAACCAGCGGCTTTCTCTATCCGATCGCGGTGGGGGTTTCGGTGATCACGACATTTGCAACGCCTTACATGATGAAGGCCTCCGAGCCACTGTATGAATGGCTTGATAAAAGGCTGCCCGAAAAATGGCGGTTATACCTGAACCGGTACAGCACGAGCACGGAAACGATCGTTCACACGACGCAATGGAACCAAATCCTCAAATCCTACGCGCAAACGGTCATTTTGAATTCGGTGGTCGTAGTCGGGATTATCCTGGCTTCCTCACGCCAGCTCGCCGATCAGCTTCACAAACGCATGCCCGAGACATTCGTGACCAATTCGGTACTTTTCGGAATTACGTTTTTGTTAATATCCCCTTTCCTGTGGGCATTGATTTTCAAAAGGGGTAACCGCAAAGCCTATTCCGCCATCTGGCTTAGCCGGAAATACAGTCGGGGACCATTGCTCCTGCTGGAACTTTCCCGCGTCCTGATCGCCATATTGCTGATGGCATTCCTGCTGAACTCCTTCTTCTCCACACAGACGGCATTTATCGTAGCAGGCGGCATTATGGTGCTGGGCTTCGCTATTTTTTATCAGAGACTTCAACAGTTTTATCACAAAATCGAAGACCGTTTCCTGCAAAACCTCAATGCACGCCAGCTGGAAGGGAGCGGCAAATCGAAAAAGATCCTCTTACCGTGGGATGCACACTTCGCATTCCTGGAAGTAAGCGCCGACTCCAATATGATCGGCAAAAGTTTACAGGAGCTTAAAATCCGGGAAAACTTCGGGATTAACGTCGTGCTGATCGAACGGGGAAGCAAAACGATCCATTTGCCACGGCCTACCGAGTTACTTTATCCCTGCGATCGCATTGAAGTGATTGGTACGGACGATCAGCTCGATGTTTTCAGGAGCCACATCGAAGTCAGTACCAATGGCGATGTGTACATGGCGCACGAGGACAGTATTGTGCTGGAACGCGTCGAAGTAAAAACGCAGCACAATATCCGCGGCAAGACGATCCGCGACAGTCAGATCCGCGAAATGACGCACGGCATGATCGTAGGGCTGGAACGGAACGGCGAACGCATGCTGAACCCGGATTCATCCATGGTGATCGAAAACCAGGATGTGCTCTGGATCGCGGGCGACCGGGACCTTATCAAGGAATTCATGGCCAACAAACCGGCCAATAATGAAGAAGAAGTCGAGGTAGCTACTCCCTGAGCAGGCCCTGCAAACCACCGGTGTGAACGGCTACGAGGGTTGTTCCGGCTTCAAAATGGCCTTTATTGATTAGGTCGAAAAGCCCGTAGAACATCTTAGCGGTGTAGACCTGCTCCAACTGGATATCGAATTCGGCCCGGAAATCCTGCATGAAAGTCAGTAGTTCATTATTCCATTTGGCATACCCGCCGAAATGGTAGTCGGTGAGTAATGTGAGGTTTCCGGGCCCAGGATATTCGTGCAGGAGTTCCTGAATATCAGTGGCCAGAAAATCACCTCCTTTTAATGCGGAAAATGCAAGCGCATTCGCCCCGGCCGAAAGGATTCCAGCTGCTGTACCACCCGTTCCCGCCGCTGTGGCAAAAAAATCCGGCATCGCTTTAAGTTGGTCATTTACTTCATGCACCATTTCAGCAACTCCTTTCAATGCGTGGTGCGTCGTGCCTCCCTCGGGAATCAAATAGGGGTTTTGAAACCGGTTCAGGGCTTGTTTGAGGTAATCTGCTGCATTGCGAAGGCGGTACTCGTCCCTGGTGACAAAATGCAGTTCCATCCCTTGCGTTTGGCAAAATTCCAGGGTCGCATTAATCTTCCCTTCCCATTCCAGGCCTCTGACAATCCCGATTGTTTTCAGCCCCAATGCATTTCCAGCCGCTGCTGTCGCGTACAAATGATTGGAATAGGCACCACCAAACGTCAGCACGGCCTTTTCGCCACGGGCCTGTGCTTCGAGCAGATTGTATTTCAACTTCCGCCATTTGTTACCCGATACCGCCGGATGAATGAGGTCGTCACGTTTGATGTACAACTGCACGCCTGCCCTTTCGATCATCGGGTTAGAGAGCCGTTGCAGGGGCGTTGGTACCGACGGACTTAGTAAATCCACTTATTTTAATAATTTTGTTGATAGTAAATCAAAAAAGAATGTCCGAAGATCTAGTTGAAATTGCCTCGGAAGAGGACGATTTATTTGAACATTACCGCATTGTCGCCGACAAAGGCCAAAGCCTGATGCGGCTCGATAAGTTCCTGAATCTTCACGTAGCCAACGCTTCCAGGACAAAAATACAAAATGGCATCGAAGCCGAAGCCGTAAAGGTGAATGGCCAGCCGACCAAGGCCAGTTATAAGGTCAAGCCGCTCGACGTAATTACGCTCTCGCTGCCCGAACCGCCGCGTGACACCGAAATTCTACCCGAAAACATTCCGCTGAATATCGTGTACGAGGACGATGTGCTGATGATCATCAACAAGCCGGCAGGAATGGTCGTACACCCGGCTTACGGCAACTGGACCGGCACATTGATCAATGGATTGGTGTACCATTTCCAGCAACTGCCAACGGGCCGCAACGGCGAAGGTCGTCCGGGGCTCGTGCACCGGATCGATAAGGACACATCCGGCCTGCTGGTGATCGCGAAAACCGAGTTTGCCATGACTTTTCTCGCCAGCCAGTTCGCCGATCACTCCATTGAACGGACCTATCAAGCATTGATATGGGGCGAACCCAAGGCCGAAAAAGGAACCGTAACCGGCCACGTCGGGCGCAGCGCACGCGACAGGCGCGTGATGGACGTGTTCGTGGACGGCAGCCAGGGCAAGCGTGCGGTAACGCATTATGAGGTGATCAGGCCGCTCCGTTATGTCTCCCTTATCAAATGCAACCTCGAAACGGGTCGCACGCACCAGATACGGGCGCATATGAAGCATATCGGCCATCCGATCTTCAATGACCCGATGTACGGCGGCGACAAGATCCTTCGCGGTGTTTCGAGCGGCAGTTACAAAGCAATGGTCGAGAATGGGTTCAGCCTAATTCCCGGACAGGCATTGCATGCGAAATCATTAGGATTTATTCATCCTACTACACGGGAATGGATACAATTCGACACGGAACTGCCCGAAGGTTTTCAAACCATCCTCGAAAAGTGGGAAAACTATGTGAACTCTCAGTAGGAAATAGTATATTCTCGATTCTTAACCTTTCTAATCAAAAAACGCTTATCATGAATATCTCGACCAGGCAGGGGACAGCAGAGGATATACCCGCAATTTTTGAATTGGTGAAAGAGCTTGCGATCTACGAAAGAGCCTTGAACCAGGTAACCAATAATGTCGACAAGATGACCCGCGATTACAACGAGAAGCTTTTCGACTTCTTCGTTGCCGAAGTAGATTCAAAAATCATCGGGCTCTGTTTATTCTATTACCGCTACTCGACCTGGAAGGGAAAACGGCTTTATATGGAAGACATTATCGTCACCGAATCGATGCGCGGGAACGGGATCGGCAAGATCCTTTTCGATGCGACGGTGGTGGCTGCCAAAAATGTCGGCTGTACGGGAATGATGTGGCAGGTGCTCGACTGGAATACGTCGGCGGTAAATTTTTACCGCAAATACGGCACCAACTTCGATAACGAATGGATTAACTGCAATCTGGATTTTTAAGAAATCAGATGTCATAAAGAAGGCCGGGCGGAGCCGCGCAAACCGCCCCGTTGTCATTGCAACAGGTCCGGCCTTCTTTCTTTTGTTCTTCTGAGCGATTGCTCATAGCGCCATTCTTCGATCTTCGCCTCGTGGCCCGACATCAGGATTTCAGGCACCTTATGGCCTTCAAAATCGGCAGGACGGGAATATACCGGCGGCGCCAGCAAATTATCCTGAAACGAGTCTGTCAATGCGGACGTTTCGTCATTCAAAACACCTGGAATGAGGCGAATGATCGCATCAGAGAGTACAGCCGCGGCCAATTCACCGCCTGATAGCACATAGTCGCCAATGCTGATTTCCTTCGTCACGAACATATCACGCACGCGCTGGTCCACGCCTTTGTAATGCCCGCAAATCATCATCAGGTTCCCTTTCAGCGAGAGCTGGTTCACCATTCGCTGCTGCATTTGTTCGCCGTCGGGTGTGAGGTAAATGATCTCGTCATACGTACGCTCGTCCTGCAATGCGCGGATGCAGCGCGCGATCGGCTCGATCTGCAGTACCATTCCGGCGCCGCCACCGAATGCATAGTCGTCGATCGTGCGGTGCTTGTTGGTGGAATAGTCGCGGATATCGTGGATCAACACCTCCACATGATTTGCCTGCTGCGCCCGTTTCAGGATGGAATGCGCAAAGAAGCTGTCCAGCAGGTTAGGCACGCAGGTCAATATATCAATCCGCATCATCGGGAATATTTTCGGATGAATTGTCGAGATAAACTTCGAGAAGGCCTTCGGGCAGGTTTACCAGCAACGACTGATTCTCCTTATCGGCCTTGATCACAATATCATTGGCAGTAGGTATCAAAACCTCCGCTCCCTGGTAATCCATCGCGATCAGGTCCTGGCCATTCAGCGCATATACTTCGCGTACGATGCCCAGCTCGCCTTTCGTTTCGTCTACCACTTTGAAACCTTTGATTTCGTGATAATAGAACTCGTCTTCGCCCAGCTCGTTTAACTCTTCCAGTGGCAAATACAACGAACTTCCCACAAGCGCCTGCGCTTTCACGATTGTATCAACATCTTCGAAAGTCAGGATCGCATTGTTTTGCTTTTGCAGATTGAACTCTTCGATGAAATAAGGTACGAGCTCGCCTTTTATCTCGACATAGACGGTTTCCAGCTCTTCATAATCATCCGGATAATCTACATCCAGGTAAATCACCACATTGCCGGCGGTCCCGTGGGTCCGCACGATATAGCCCAATAAATAACAGTTATCCTGTGTCATTTGAGGGAATTAATATTTTGGTTGGATATAAAACAATATGAGTCTGTGCGGAATACCGACAGACCCATAATGCATGTATGTAACATTAAAATTATTCTGCTGACTCTTCGGCAGGAGCTTCGGCTGCTGCATCCGTTGCGTCTGCAACAGTTTCGTCGGTAGCAGTTTCTTCAACCACATCTTCGGTAGCTGGTGCTTCTTCCACAACAGGAGGAGCATTTTTCTTAGCGATCGCCTCAGCACGAGCGTCGTTAACTTTACGTTCAGCATCCAGTTTCGCTTTTTTGTCAGCGTCTTTTTGCTGTGCCAAAGTATCGGCAGCAGTTGCTTTACGGTCAGTTTTAGAACCTTTCCACTCTTCGAAACGTGAATCAGCAACTTCTTGCGTGATAGCACCTTTCAAAACACCAACTTGCAAGTGCTTGCGAAGCAATACACCTTCGTGTTGCAGGATTGAACGAGCTGTGTCAGTTGGCTGAGCACCTTTCAAAAGCCAGTCAACTGCTTTGTCTGATTCCAATACGATGAAAGCAGGGTTGGTACCCGGATTGTAGATACCCAATTTTTCGATGAAGCGACCATCACGTGGTGCTCTGGCATCTGCGACTACGATATCATAGATCGCTTTCTTTTTGCGTCCCCGACGCGCTAATCTGATTTTAACTGCCATTTGTGAATTTGTTATGGTTGGGAACTCGTCCCGTAAGTAAACAGGGTGCAAAGGTAAGCAAAACTTTCCTGTTTTCAGACATAGGGAAACAAAAAAGGGAGACAATTTCTTGTCCCCCTTTTCAATGTATTTGCTGCAACTACTAGCGGCGGAAACCAGCCGGGTAAGTAGAGCGGATTGTATTGTTTGGCAAAATCTTGATCTCAACACGACGGTTGGATTGAAGTCCTTCCACGGTGGTGTTTTCTGCGATTGGACGATATTCACCGTAGTATTCAGCGATGATACGGCTAGGATCTGTCAGACCGGCACGAACCAGGAAGCGTTTCGCTGCATCGACACGGCGACGTGACAGAGATACGTTGTAGCTGTCGGAAGCACGGGCATCCGTGTGACCTACGAGTACGATGCGGCAGTTGGTGCGCATGTTCAACAGTTCAACCACTTTGCTGAGTGTTTCTTTCGATGGGTTACGGATAATCGCTTTGTCGGTATCGAACTCGATATTGCTGAATAAAGCTTCGCATTCGTCTTTCGGCAGGTTGTTTTTGATAGCGTCGCGGATGATCTTGTCGATATCCAATGCTACACCACCACCGGAAACGATGCTACCCGCAGGTGTATTCGCTTCTTTGTCGAACAGGTCGGCTACGCCGTCACCGTCAGAGTCAGTATAAAGACGTGGGTCAACCGGCTTAGGCATATTTGCTTTTGCGATTGAATCCGCATCGTTCATCGTCGGGTTGTAAGGTACCGGGATCAGCTGCTGAGGATTAGCCCAACGCAGGTGGTAACGTCCGGCAGCCGGATCGTATTTACCGTCTTTCGCCCTTACTGCATTTTTACCAAGTTTGTAGGTAAGTGCCAATGACAGCATACCGTAAGCATCGTTTCTTGAATCGCCTTTCGCGAACGTCCAGATTCCTTGTTGGCTTACATAGTCGCTAAGGCCGCCAACTGTTGCATCCAGTTTCTCTGTGTTTACAAAGTTGTGCGTGTAGTCAAGTCCCAGGTCAAACCGTGAGCTAAGTTCGTAGTGCACTGTAAATCCTACCGGAACTACCCATTCACGTGTGTAAGTGGATCCGTTACGTTCCCATTTACCTGCTGTTTTCGAACTGGCGTCGGTGTTGGTAGAGAAGCTGCTTGAGATACCTTTGGTGACGTTGGTATAGTCAACATCCGTGTGGTAGTAAATGATACCACCTCCCAAATGCGCATCAACTTTCCAGCGGCGCAATTTGTTGTAACCGAGCAGCAAACGGTTCACATTAAGTGTTCCGTCCAACGTCAGCTGAACAAACGAAGGGCTGTTGAAAGTGGCGCTGTACGTGTCACCGCTGAGTGAACTCTGGTGATTGTCCTTGGCACCCTGAAGACGGCCATTGTAACCGGTCAGCTGAATACCAAAAAGTGGTGTAAGCTGCTTGTTAACTGAAAGCCCCCACGCACCTGTTAATTCTTCCCGGTCTCCACGCCTGAAGCCATTGTACTGGGTCAAATCTCCGAAGAATTTTGTAATACCTCCGTAACCGGTGATGGACCACGTATTCATTTTGTTTGGTCCTTCATACGTACGATTTTGAGCGTGCGTATTGTAACTCAGGAGGGTAGAACAAAGTAAAGCAACGTAAAGATTCTTTTTCTTCATGGGAAACACGCGTTATGTGATTCAATTCAAATATAGCATTATAAATAAATTCAAAAATCAGAAAAAAAGCCAAGCCTGTAAGCCGGGTTCTGTGATTTCAACCGGTTGCCCGGTATCCACTCCTGTCATTTATCCAGGATTCCAGTCACCCGGAACCTCTAACGATCTACCCGTGTCGGCGCCCCGAAAGGCAGGGACGAGTAGCCCCGTAAACCAACACCTATTTGATCTTTCAGCCCGTAAGGTTTACCATGCATTCCCTGTTACCAGGAAACCGGTGGGCTCTTACTCCACCTTTTCACCCTTACCGAGGCATACAAAAAATATGCCAGGGCGGTATCTTTTCTGTGGCACTTGCTGTCAACGGATCGTCGCCAATCCGCTGCCTTCCCGTTAGGAAGTACGGCACTCTGTGCTGCCCGGACTTTCCTCTCCGGTTTAAAAACCGCAGCGACAGGACAGCTTAGACCTTTCCTCTGACCACAAAGCTAAGAAATACTTTCTTTCGATCAGCAGTCAATATACCATAAAAAGTAAAAAATTATGGCACTTACGCTGATTATTGTACAAATTTTCGATCAGATTCCTTTCAATCCGTCGACTTTCAAATTCACTTTTCCAGTCGCAAATACAACAGAATAAAGATGTTTCGGAGTAAGGTAAACCTTATCGGGCACAATATCGGAAAGTATTCCTTTTACAACTACACCTTCGGTGACTTTATAATTGGCGAGTGTTTTCTGGATGGTATTCTTCGCGTCGGCAATCTGGCCGCCCACCGGAAATACCATCTGCTTTTCCATCATCCGGCTGAATTGCCCCTGCAAAAGCCAGCCCGCCGTCCGGACGATCGTGTTTTTCGTGTCGAGGTCATAATCAAGGCCTTTGAGCGATAATTGTTGCGTACCGGGATCATAGTAAGGGATTCCCTTTAAATATATGTCGCCGCTGATGCTGCCTTTCAGCCCCGCTTTGATCACCAGTTTGTCGTTCTGTCCGTACATTTCAATCGAAGTAACTTCCACATTGTACTTCCCGCCCAGAAACGAGAATTTCTCGCCCGCAAATTGTTTCGTCGCAAGCCGCGCGGCATCTTCATAGGACACCAGGCTGATCAGCCCGATCTTAAAGTCGTCCTGCACCTTGTCGACGATACGCAAATCGGCCAGCTTTTGCGCCGGTGCAGCAGGAGGTTTCACAGCCGACGTAATAGTCTGCGTATAGCCTTTAATACCAATTACCGAGCGGAGAATATTATTTTTAGCCAGTAGCGGCGTCATTTCAATCCCCGTAGGCACGATCACGAGCCAGGTATCATATTCCTTTGCAAGCATCACCGGCTGGCGCGCGATGTTCCAGGCCAGTTCCGCATGCTTTTTAAGTTCGAGGTTCGACGCCACCTGCACGTCGATAGCGCCCGTTATTTTATCAAAATTTTTATTCAGCATCCGACTCACCATTCCCTTAATGGGGATGTTGATGCCCGCGACGCGGATACTCGGCTCGCTGATCCAGTCGTAACTGTCCACATAAGTTTCCGATTTGATCTGCCACGACGGCGTAATGCCTATTTTAGAAATCAGCCGGACGCGGATCGAGAACTCGGTATCCTTGTATCCCGACATTGTCATACCCAGCGGGCTTACTTTATATCCGGCACTTACCCAGATTTTCAGGGGCACTTCAAACAAAAAGGACGAATCGATCGCCACGACCTTAATCGGGCTGATCTTCCAGACTTTCGCTTTCAGATTGTCATTATTTTCGTCTTCGTAACTGTTATCGTCGTAGATCAGTCCTTTGATCTGGCTGTTAATCTGCTTTTCGATTTCCACCACCGGGATTTCGACCGGCACATTCAGCACCGACAAATGTTTCTCATTCTGGATCTCCTTATCCGAATATTTGTATTCTTCCATAGGGGCCTTAGGGGAGGTTTTCTTAGAACCGCAGCTCCAAAAAACGAATGCTGCCAGCACGATTATCAGAAAATAACCGCGCCGGACGTATACCTTACTTGATTTTGACGAGGGTTGCACCGTATCCAAATTTCTCTTTTAATGCATCTTTAAAAAATTGCACATGCTGGTTCTTGCCCAGCTTGCGGTGCAGCTCATTTTTCAACGCGCCGCTGCCTGCGCCGTGTATAAACGTAATTTCTTCCATCCCATTGGCAATGGCCGATTCGAGGCTGCTCTCGAAAACCTCCAGTTGCTTGTTCAGGATCGCGTCGCTCGACAGGCTCTTGTGGTTATTCACCAGCTTCTCAATGTGCAGATCGACAACCTGCTCAGGTTTCGGAAGACTGTTCTGCACAGGAGCCGATTGCCCCAGCATGCTCGCCTTGATCTCCTCAGCGACATCCCCGGAAATCCCGGGTGCCTCCTTTTTCAGATTTTCTTCATCCAATTGATACACAAAGCCCTCCTTCCCCAGCACGGGCACCTTACCCTTGTTTTTGTAGAACGATTGTGCCCGGCAGCGGATACGCTTGTTCAATGCGAGGGGCAGCTGATGATTGCCTTCCCTGAAATACAACACGTGAATGTCGAACACAGGCCAGGCTTCAAAATCCTTCATGATCACTTCGGACAATTTCTGCGAAGTGCGGGGTTGCAGCACGCCGGCCGCCAGGCCCGTGCTCACCGATTCGGAAGCTGCTACGGCTGTGAAAGGTAAAATCCAGTCGGTATTATTAATGACATGCACGGTCAATGCGCGGTCGTTGATGGAAATGAATGCCAGGTAAATGCCTTTTTCGGCAAATGGGGCATTGCGCGGCACGATCACGTCCGCCCGGGCGGCTATTTTTGCCGGTTCTTCGGGCTTCACCATCCGCTGCGATTCCACCGGCGAGATGGTCACAATTTCATTTTTCAGGACCGGAATGCGAAACCCGTCCTCGATCTCGATTTCGACCACATTACCAGGCAAAAAAGCATAAATAACGCCCTCCTCCTTACCGTGCACCAATCGTACTCTATCTCCGATATTCATAGTAATTGTTCCTTTCAGATGGTCTGAACAGTTTTTGTTCAAACAAGATTTTTAAAAATAAAATGGCTTGAAATCAACTCCTTTCCTGCTGATCTGCAATGCGGGAGCCGGGATTTTCAGGGAATTGACCAGAAAGCCCAGCGTCTTAACAAACTTGCTCCGTGTTTTGATCTTCGTAAGATCGATATCCATTGACAAATAATACTGCCGATACGGCCGGTAACCCCTTTCAATGCTTGTCTCCGTCTCCGCGGAAACCATGTTGTGAATGCCATAACCCACTGAAAAACAAAGCCATCCAGGCCAGTTTGAGCCTTTGAAAAATGATTTGGGGCTCGCGGAGAACCAGTACGTCTGCCCGTTATAATCTTTCAGCCACCGCTCCGACCACGTGTTCCCCAGCAACTCCGGCCGGACGTGCGCCAGCGACGTGTAGTGAAACGAGAACTTGGGCTGTATCCGCACCTCATCCCACAATGCCACCTGACCGAGATACAATGCCGAGCCGGTAATGTTGGCGATCATATCGCCCGGCGAAAACCCGTAATCCGGAGAGAAGCCATCGAGTATTTCAATGGGCGTTTGAAAGATTACCCCTGAAATGGCACCGTAAACAAGCATTTGCCTTTTTGAAATACCTGTCTTTTTATATAGGGCTGCGGTATGCCGGGCAATCTGGTAGGATGTGTAAAGGTGCCCCATTTTGTCCATTTGTAACCACTCGCGACTGTCGTCTTCAATGGTAAACCGGGTCAGCGGATTCTTGTACCACGATTTGCTCAATCCATAAATGGTACCCAGGTAAATGGCCGATTGGGCAGCAAAAATACCGCGGAGCATTTTGTAATTGGGCCTCACGGCGGGCACAGTGTCCCGGACAAGCGTATCGGCGGGCGGAACGGGGACCTGCGCATACGCGGGAGACGTCGTTCCGGCCAGCAGGCAAATCAGTAAGCAATGAAGAGTAAAACGCATTCGATCATACCGGGACCAGACATCAATAACCGCCATGGTATTTCCTGAGTCCCCATTCCGCACCAAGCAGCACTACGAGCAGGAAAAACAGCCATTTCAGATAGATCAGCTCGACCATATCCTCGGTGCTGTCCAGCCTGTCGGCCGGGCGGTCATTTTTTAATTTTTGAATAAATTGTTGTAGCGACGAAGGCGTAAGAAATGTCCCCCCCGAACGCCGCGCCAGATCGCGGAGCATTCCGAAATCCGCCGTGGTATTGCTCAGTTCAAGATCTGCATTGCGGATCACAAATTGCCCCGAAACGTTTTCCTGCTTGCCTTTCAACGTCGTGGAAGCCGAGTACCGGTAAACGCCGTCGACCAGCCCGCTCACATTGAATCGCGGCGTTTCTTTCGTGTGGGTGTAGGCAAACTGCTTGCTTTTGCCTTTTTCATCCACCAGCGCCAGCTTCACTTCCTGTCCGAAAATCGGCTCGTAAATATCGTTATAAACCTCCGTCTGAAATGCGACCTGCTCGCCCGCCTCGAATTCGTTGCTGATCGGGTAAGCCCGGAATTTCCGGCGGTCTTCCTTCACCGAAAGAAGCTGAACGAGTTTCTGGAAAAGGTTGTCCACCACTTCCTGCTTGCTGGTCTGGGCAAATTCCTCCTGCCGCCATTGCCAAAGCCCCTCGCCTGCCAGAACAGCCGTTTTCTGGTCGCCGTTGGTATTCAAAACCAGCAGCGGTTTGTTGGTATTAAGCGTTCCTACTTTCTGAAAAAGGATGGTTTCGGTGCCCGACGAAATATTATACTCCCCAAACGGTACCGACAGCGGCGGAAGGCGTTCGAGCAGTTTCAGGCTTTCCGCATCCAGGTTCAGTTGCTGAAATGCCGGATTGAAACGCGCCGTAACCTTGTCTACCTGATTGTTCGCCGCCGCATTGATGAACAGCGAGCGGTTCAGAGAGCTCGCCAGCGGCACCGCCGATTGATTTCCCAGGATAAAGAACAGGGGCATTTTAGCATCCAGAAACTTGCGGACCTGTGCATTCCCCAGCCCCAGCACGTTCGGGATCTGATGCAGAATGACGAGATCGTAAGGTTTGGTACTAGCCGGCGGAATATTTGAAATGGATAAAATATTGATATCCAGCTCATAATTATCATTTGCCTCGATAATGCTCCGGATGCTTTTGATATCGGGATGCGGCGCGAGCGCCATCAGTAATATCTTCTGCCGGCCGTCGATGATGTCGATATAAACGTCTTTACGGTTGTTGCGGCCCGATGTTTCACCCGAAACAGCGCCCAACTCAATCGTATAATGCTGGACACCTTTCTGGGCAGATGAAGTTTTGAATTCAAATGCCTTAAAAAAATCCCTGCGATCGATCACAACCGGCTGGCTCTGGATCACACGGCCATTTTGTTTCAAAGTCACGGTGGTGCTTTTTCCTTGCAAACCATTCGCCGCCACTTCCGCCCTGATCGGAAACTCATTGCCCAGATAGGCAATGCGGTTACTCACAACGTCCTTAACGCGGATATCCAGCTTAGGGACCGAATCACCAACAGCCAGCGCATTGACCCTGAACGGGTAACGGTTATAGGCCGGCGATACACCCTGGTTCACGATGCCGTCCGAAAGCAGCACGACGTCGGTAAGGTTCCTGCCTTCGAAGTTCCCGCGGACCGTTTGCAGCAGCCCCGCCAGATTGGTTTTGTTTTGATCAAATGCTAGGGAATCCGGATTGCTCTCCGTGCCTTCGAGCGTTTCAATGCTCACCTCGAAACCCGAGTCGTTCAGATCGCGGGCAGCGGCCCTTACCTCCTGCATGGCTGTCTGTCCGTATTTACCAACAGATTCGGAGTTGTCGATCGCGAACACGATCTTGGCTTTGTCGACGGAAGTTTGTGTGCGCCGCACGAGCGGGCTCAGCAGAAGGAAGCAAATCGTAGCGACCACGAGGCCACGCACGGCAGCCAGCGCATAGTTCAGCTTCTTACCCCAGGCTGGTTGCGGCTGGTACAGCAGCCAGGCATAGGCCAGGCCGGCAAGCACACAGAATAGGATGAACCAGTAAGGGGTTTGGAATATGAGTTCTGACCGCATGGATTGGGATTCAATAGCTGGCGACGTTACAATATACAACGAAACCGCCAGCTATCAACTAACGAAGAAAGACGCTATGTTAACATACCACCGTCGACCTGGATTACCTGGCCCGTGATATAGCGCGACATGTCCGAAGCGAGGAATACGCAGGCATCAGCCACTTCCTCGGGCTGGCCGCCGCGCTTCATCGGGATCGACTGTTTCCAGTCTTCCACCGCTTTGGCATCTACCGCGTCGGTCATTTCAGTTTCGATAAAGCCTGGCGCTACGGCATTCGAGCGGATGTTCCTGGAACCCAGTTCCAATGCGATGGATTTGGTAAAACCGATGATACCGGCCTTAGAAGCAGCGTAGTTGGACTGCCCCGCATTGCCGCGTATACCGACTACCGATGTAATATTGATGATAGACCCGCTTTTGGCACGGATCATAGATTTCGTAGCAGCTTTGGTAAGGTTAAAAACCGATTTCAGGTTGATATTCACGACCGTGTCCCATTGCTCTTCGCTCATGCGCATGAGCAGCCCGTCGCGGGTTACGCCTGCATTGTTGATGAGCACATCCAGCTTGCCAAAATCGGCAATTACGTCGATAACGAGCTGGTCGGCGGCCTGAAAGTCGGATGCATCCGAACGGTAACCCTTCGCTTTCACGCCGTATGTTTCCAGTTCTCTGGCCAAAGCCTCGCCTTTTTCGACGCTGGAAAGATATGTAAATGCGACATCAGCACCTTCCTGAGCCAGGCGCAACGCGATCGAACGTCCGATACCCCGCGAAGCACCTGTTACCAATGCAACTTTATTTGCTACTAACTTCATAAATAGGATTAGAATCTGTCAAAATATATACTGCCGGCAAAAATAGGATATTGGGCAGAGACCGGCAAATAAACGGAGTATCGTACTTTATCACAAAATGACGTAATATTCAGGCAAAAAAACCTTCTCCAACCATTTAACTTACACTAATATGAGCACTACAAATGCCCAGAAAACCTCAGGAGCCTTCATTGCCGCATCCTGGATCGCATTGGGCGTCGGGATGGCCGGATTCATTATCGGTCTTTGGCGGTCGGAAATGCTGCTGAGCGAAAAGGGATATTATTTTACGGTATTAATGTACGGGCTTTTCGCCGCGGTATCGGTCCAGAAAAGCGTCCGTGACCGTCTGGAAGGCATTCCGGTAACCGCTATTTACTATGGCATCAGCTGGTTTTCAACCATTCTGGCCATCGTACTGCTCATTGTAGGGTTATGGAACGCGACCTTGCTGCCGAGCGAGAAGGGTTTTTATGCATTTGCCTTCCTTTTAGGCATTTTCGGGGCCATTGCAGTTCAGAAAAACACGCGTGATACGGCGATTTTTGAAACCGGCAGCTCATTTTCCAAACCTTCTGATCATTGATACTGTTAAGCCGTTACGTATAAATTTTTGAAATTAAAACTCAGGTAATGGCAGAAACAATCAAAACAGCCCTGATCACAGGCGGTTCCAAAGGAATAGGATATGGTATTGCCGAGGCGTTGATCCGCGACGGTATCCGCGTGGCGATCACCAGCCGGTCGCAACAGAATGCCGACGAAGCCGCGAAAGCTTTGAACAAGATTCGGCAAGGTTACGTACTGGCCATTGAATCGGACGTGAGAAACCTCGCTTCACAGGAAAAGGCGGTGGAAACCGTGCTCGACCAATGGGGTCGGCTCGATTACTTTATCGCTAACGCAGGTGTCGGCCATTTCGCTCCGATCCATGAACTCAGCGCCGAACTGTGGCAGGAAACCATCGACATTAACCTTACTGGCGTATTCTTCAGCGCCAAAGCCTCCATCGCAGCACTGACGGAGTCAAAAGGATATTTTATCAACATTGCCAGTCTGGCAGGTACCAACTTCTTCGCCAACGGGACAGCCTATAATGCGAGTAAATTCGGCCTGGTCGGCTTTTCGCAAGCGATGATGCTCGATGTACGTAATGCGGGCATAAAAGTAACGACGATTATGCCGGGTTCCGTCGCGACGGAGTTCAACAACCACGAGCCTTCTGACAAAGATGCCTGGAAGATCCAGCCGGAAGATATCGGCCAGATCGTTTCGGACCTGATCAAAATGCCGGCCCGGACACTGCCGAGCAAAATCGAAGTTCGTCCCACGACACCGAAATAGGTGAACATAAAGCCGGATCCGTTCCGGCTTTTATATTTTACACCATCTGGGGAAGGCATATAGTGAAAACAACAGTCCGCAAGCGGCTATTAAAAGAAGCGGGATTTTGTACAAAATGAGCAGGGTAAGGCCAATAAATCCAAACAAAAACACCTGCATTGCATTTTCGGGCAAGCCCGATCTTTTATACAGGTAAAGATGCGAAATCATGAGAATGGCAATGCCAAGAATGAAGAGCTGTGCCACCTCCGCAAATCCCAGGGCGCCACTTCTCACTACCACCAGTGTTTCAGGAAGGATCAGCAGCAAATGTACCATGACAATCCTGCCCAAACGCGCCCAAACAGGCACCGGCAAAGATCTGCCCCAAAGCCATATCTCCCCTTCCCACTGATATAATTCGAACGAAAGGCCCAGATTGAGCAGGTAAGCCAGCGACATACCGACGGCGGGCATTCGGATATCGTATTCGCCCGTGCTGTAATAAAGCATTGTCCCCGCCGCTACAAGCATTGCACCCAGTTTTCCTGCCAATAAAGTAATCCCACGCTCCCGCACAAGCCATTCCATTGACCAGAAAAGCCAGGACACCGGCCGCCCGAACGGCCATTTAATGATACTCCTCCCTCTGACGGGCACATATAAAACCGGGTTCCTGATACGCCATTCGGCCACGATGGTAAGCAACAATGCGAGCACCATGTAAAATGGAATGATCGGCCAGAGCCTGTCGGACAGCTTGTCCTGAATGGCAATGATAACCAGGTAAATGCCATAGT
>CBIHPQ010000036.1:0-23983 GCA_966211825.1 uncultured Dyadobacter sp.
AATTAGAAAATTTGTCTAATTCATCACCAATCTATTTTTGGGGAAGCCTACACTGCCCTGCAACGAAGTCGAGAGGGTTGATCTTGAAAGCGACCAGGTTAAAAGCAAGATTTTAGTTGACTACATCTATTATTGTGAGTCGAAAGAATGGAAAAATGACAAGGGAATCGTCATCTTAACTGAGTATACCAATGAAGATGGTAAGTATTGCTGGTCTCTGACCCCCAGTATCGATGATTCATACAAAGATAACCCACCCAAGAAGTTCGCGACCTTTAAAGGCGATATCATATTAATATTTCAGGGCGGTCGTATACCTAACGCCAAACCTGATTCTGGAGACAAAGACAAGTTGAATGGTTGTTTGGAGCAATTAATCGGCGACCGGGTTTATATTAGACCGACGACTAAAGGCCGTTGGGCAGATGGATTTAGACCATTTACGACTGAAAAAATTAAAGAAGGCCGGAGAAGAATATCGATGGGAAATGGTGGCGGTTTAATAATCATCTTTAATGGTGATGGAACTTACAAAAAACTGCTTCCTGTGTGAAGGCAAAAGAGGAGCTGACAGTCAATTCGGAAATGTATGGGAAAGTATCGAGCCCGGATCAGAGCAGCATAGCATGGAAATTAACATCGAGACGGCTATTGGGCTTCAAGACGATCGGATTTTTATCCGGCCGAAATAGGTGAGGAGCGAAGCATGCTGCTGGAACGATTCAAGCTTTACAATGCTTCACCGGCAGAGCGCGAGCGGTTCGAGCTTTCCCCATTTGGGGTCCACTTACCAAGCCGGGATGAAGATTTGAGTTTTGAGGGGTTTTATACTTATTCGAAACAACCAGTGTGAGGAATGGCCAACATTCCCAAGTGTTGCAGCAAATGAATGTTTCGTGAGAGAAGAGTTTTAATAATTCAGAAGCTATCCGAGAAATAATTGCTCAGGATCACAGTGGGTTTACCGAGCCCGTTCTGAGTTTAAAGGACTTGAAATTGATTGATAGTTTGACCACTCAGGACAATCTCAGGTTGACAGCAGATTCGGCAAATAGTATCGGTAGGAGAGCCGAAGGGGCAGTAGGAAAGCAACCCTTCTCCTACATCCTTAATATGCTTGACAATCGCTGGATTGACAGTTTGGCCAATGAGAGATATGGAAAACTCGACGGTAATCCCTTTGAATTATAAGATGTTCCTTGAAACGCCCGTTTTCTGACACCTGTATCATCGGCCGCATGAAATTAAGGTTGATATGTCCTCTTTCAGAAGATTTTGCGCCATAAACATCCGCGTCGGAATCCCAACTTAAATAGTGTACTTCGCCAAAAAGTCGGACCTGACATCCCGTCTCAATCTAGCTGCTCGGCAAAACATCCACAAACAGCATACAAATCACGGCTGGTCAAAGCTGCAAAAAATTGAGCAGCTACCTGCCCGGCAGGTTCTACATGTAATAGTCTGCTTTCATTCATTGGATAGCTGGAATGGTGGCTTGTGTTTTCTATGCGAATAAGGGCGGACATCAGACAAGTTAAGCGACTTGGAACAATTTGTTCACAAATAGGACCAAATAAATAATGTTAACATAATGGACTGTTTTTTAGCATGATGAGTAAAAGTTGAAAGCAGTTAGTTTTTAATATTAATCCCTTTCCACTGCGCCACATATTCGGCAGTTTAAAATAAGTCGCTTGCGTAAATCCATTTAACCTTTTTTAATCAGTTATGCTATGAAAAAGTGTTTTACCGCTAGTGCAGTCCTTGCTATTTCAGTATTATTCATCTGCGCCTGGATACTGGCGTCAAACAATAACCCTGAAAGTCTGACCCGTACAAGAACCACTACCCCCGGGGCATCAGGCCGGCCAACCCGGGACATGCTGGATTCTATTCAAAGTGTGATAGTCAAATCGGAATATTACATGAGTGCCCGCAATGGGTATCCACAGAGTCCAAATAGATATCAAAACCTGCGCGCCATATACGCGCCAGGCAACCTAGAAATTCATGCTCGAACTGATAATCCGCTACAAGGAGGCGAGTTTAATTTCAAATTGAAAACAGAAGGTATCTATGCTGACAATGCGCTGATAGGAATACCCGAAACCGATGCCCGGGTTAAAAGTCATGAAAATCAATTACGCATCCATCACCGTGGCTTTGTTGAAGAGTATATAAATAGTGAAGAAGGAATCAGGCAAAATTTTATCATAAAAAACGCCCCTGTCTCTTCAAAAAAAGTGAGTGTTGAGCTAAGTGTCCAGGGATTTGATATCAAGGACAATAGAAATAACACGTTGACATTTACTGAATCGGATCCAGAAGACGAAAAGCCAATGACCCTGCATTACGACGATTTGAAATGCTGGGATCTGAATGGCAAAATGCTAGCTGCTACTTTAAAGTATACCCATGACCGTATCCGTATTGAAGTGGACGTCGAGCACGCAGCTTTTCCGGTAACGATCGATCCCATCATTACAAATGGGATTGTTGCCAATGCTAATAAGGTGATTGAAATCAATCAGAGGTCTGCCTGGACCGGATACTCAGTCTCGAGTGCAGGTGATGTGAACGGAGATGGGTACAGTGACATCATCGTCGGTGCACCCAAATATGACAACGGCGAGTACGATGAAGGCGCTGCGTTTCTCTTTCCAGGTAGGTCAACGGGTGTAAGCCTGGCCGGAGTGATCCTGCAAAGCAACCAGGCTTTTGCCCAATCGGGCACCTCGGTCGCCAGCGCCGGGGATATAAATAACGACGGCTATGGTGACGTACTTATAGGGGCGCCCCGTTTCGATAAGGGAGAAAACGACGAAGGCGTTGTGTTCGTCCACCTGGGGAGTGCGGCAGGGATCGGCACTTCGCCCGCTTACACACTCGAAGCAAACCAGGCCGGGGCATTGTTTGGGGTGTCGGTAGCCATTGCAGGGGATGTCAACAAGGACGGGTTCAGCGATATTTTAGTTGGCGGGCATCAGTACAGCAATGGGCAGGTTAACGAAGGTGCTGCATTTCTCTACTATGGATCAGCATCCGGCCCCGGCCCGGCCACAGTGCTTGAATGTAACCAGGCCAACGCCATGATGGGCTATTCGGTCGCATCCGCTGGCGATATCAATGGCGATGGATATAGTGATGTAATTTCGGGCGCACGTCTTTATGGGAATGGCCAGCTTTACGAAGGGGCCATTTTCATATATCTGGGTGGTGCGGCCGGCCTGCAGTTGACGCCACAGAAAATCGAAAGTGGCCAGGTCGATGCCCGTATGGGGCATAGCGTGGCTACTGCGGGTGATGTAAATGGGGACGGGTTTAGTGACGTGATCGTAGGCTCTTACCTTTACGATTCCGGCAGCGCCAACGAGGGGGCTGCATTCATTTATCACGGCAGCGCCAGCGGCCTCAATGCCGTTCCGGCGACAACTTTACAATCGGACCAGGCCGAGGCCTGGTTTGGTTGGTCGGTCGCATCCGCCGGGGACGTCAACGGCGATGGGTACGCGGATGTTATCGTTGGTGGAATTCATTACGACAACGGACAAAACAACGAGGGGGCTGCATTCGTCTTTCACGGCTCGGCCAGCGGCATCAACAGCATTTCGGTAGCCATGATAGAGGGGAACCAGATCGAAGGTTGGGTCGGTTCGGCAGTAGCTTCGGCCGGGGATGTCAACGGCGATGGGTACAGCGACATCATTGTTGGCGGTTATGCCTTCGAAATAGGTCAGACGGACGAAGGGATAGCGCTGGTATACCATGGATCTGCCTCGATTGTTGAGTCGTTTCCAGGTACGACGTCCAACGGCAACAGCAGGTCTGTTCTGGGAACAGTCCTTTCGCACGCGGGTGATTTGAACGGCGACGGCTTCGACGATGTGATCGCGGGTGCTCCCGCCATAGATCCCTACGGTATCATTGGTCAGTTATTTGTGTATTACGGATCGTTGAACGGTCTCAACACGCAATCGGCGACGATCCTTCTTGAAGAATCGGAATTCACTGCTTATGCCGGCTCCGTATCAGGCGCAGGCGACGTTAATGGCGACGGCTACGACGACATTATCGTAGGGGCGCCGACTTTCGGCCCTACCGGTAAGGCATATATTTACTATGGTTCTGCAACAGGTGTGAGCCAGGGCTCCAAGGCCGAGCTGAGTTTTGACGACAGCTATTTTGGTTCCACCGTAGTCGGTGCCGGCGATTTGAATGGCGACGGCTACGCAGATGTTGCGGTAAGTGCCCCTCATTATCAGGTCGGAGGAACGATATATGGGGCTGTAATGGTGTATTTTGGATCGTCCGCAGGAATTATCACCACACCGAAAAGCTATATTGGAACCGTCGAAAACGGTTATTATGGCGTTGCGGGCGCGGGTGACGTCAATGGGGACGGTTATGATGAACTGATATTGATCGGCACTCCACCGGGAGGGACCAACAGCAAGGTCATGGTTTACCATGGTTCGGCAACCGGGCCGGTTGATAACCCCACGACAATGCTACCACCGGGCGTTGGTGACGGTGGAACCGGGACAGTCGTTGCCAAGGGAGGAGATATTAACGGGGACGGATTTGGAGACGTATTGGTTTCAGCTGCCGATTTGGGCAATTTTCAACTAATTGTTTATTATGGCTCGCCTGGTGGCTTGTCGATACCCAACCGCTTCGGGATATTCCGGCCGACCGGCGGTTTTGGACAGGCGATCGGGGCAGCAGGAGATATTAATGGTGACGGATATGGCGACGTAGTGGTGGGTGCACCCCAATTCACTCCACCGGGCATGCAATTTCCGTCAGGTGCGGCATACCTGTTCCTTGGGTCTCCCGGAGGCATGGCCTATTCGGAATCTTTCTCTGTGATCAGTACGACTGAAGATCAAAGACTGGGACTTTCGGTAGGAGGCGGCGGCGATGTAAATGGTGACGGGTACAGTGACATGCTGATCGGTGTTCCAAATTATGCCGATCCTTACCAAGGCTTTCAGGGACAGATACAGGTTTACCACGGAAATAACGGGAAAAACGGAAAAAATCTCCGCAGCGACGCCCGTCTCTACAATGCCGACCTTACCTCGTTGTATAACCGCAATTACCCTGGTCAGGATGGAGAAAGCAATTTCGGCATGGGCTTGTTTGCCAGTTCATTTCTGGGCACCGGCAAGGGTAAGCTGGTATGGGAAACCCAGGCTGCCGGCAACAGTTTCTCGAAGTCCGGTAGCACATCGATAACCACTAGTGCACAATTCACTGGTGCACAAAGTAGTTACCAGCCTTTGGCTGGAACTGGTACGGAACTAAAAAACCTTATAGCAAAAGTAAGCCCGGCCACGCACGTCCGCGTCCGCGTGAAATACGACCCTGTGCTTGCACTAACGGGCCAGCAGTACGGCCCGTGGCGTTACCTGCCGGATTATCTGCTGGGCAATTCCATCGCGCCGCCGCCGCAGCAAGAGAAATTATTGACTAAGGATGCTGCCTTATCACAAGAATCGGATCCGGCGTGGAAGGTATTCCCTAATCCGGTGGCAGATAAGATACAGGTGCGTAGCCTGGGCACAGCAAGCATTCAAAGTCTCGAACTTGTTTCACCCGGTAACGCCAGGATCAAATCGCTGCACACCGGTCAGCAGGAAATGAATGTCAAGGGCTTGCCGTCGGGTATTTATCTGCTGCTAATTCATCAGAGAGATGGTAAGACATCTACCCACCGTGTAATACTTGGAGAATAAGTGATGCCAAAAAGCTCGGCGCTTCTCATCCGTTACAATTTCGGAGCGCTTGTGTAAATCAGCGATGTTTTCTTCGATTTGAAGCCGAAAATAAAGCTTACTCAAAACGCTGGTAGGATGCGACGCTACTCGCCGGTCGTTAATGAAAATATGCATTTTGCTTGCTTATGTTGAATTCAAAAGATGACGAAAATAACATCTTTATGCCCATGGGAACTCCTTTGCAAAAAACACCTTTTGGCATTTTGCCAAAAGGTGTAAATTTTACTCAACGAGTACTAAAAAGTACGCTAGTGCATTGGTAAAGAAACAATGCCATAGCAAGCTGCTGGTCTCGGGCAATGAGCGTAGGGTTTGAGATCCATTAATAATCAAACCATTACAACCGTTGACCGTGAAGGTTCATAAAAAACGCGAATGGATAGCACAGCTGCATCCTGTGCAAGACATTGCATATTTTGGGATCACCTCACAATGGAAATACTCCGCGTGGTTGTTGTGCCATTAGCCGAGGTCACCTTTACACTATAGACGCCGACGGGTAATTTGGAAACGTCGATCCCCCGGGTGTTAACTCTATCGCTTCGTAACATTTGCTGGCCGGCTGAACTCCATAGAGTGACATTCTTAACCATGTCTGGTTTTGAAAATAAGAGCCTGTCACTTACCGGATTTGGATATGCGCTGATTTCCATACCTGGGTCAAAACTGATGCTTCGGATGCGGCTGTAAGCGAAAGTTTCGTCCAGGTCCACCATTTTGAGACGGTATAGATTTTCACCATTCATTGGAGCTTCGTCTGTGAATTCGTAATCTTTCAACTCTTTACTTTCGCCATGCGAGGCCACGGTGCCGATTTTGTTCCAGTCTTTGCCGCGCTGGCTCCGCTCTATTTCAAATCGGTCGCTGTTAGTTTCCGCCGTAGTTGACCAACTTAAATGAGATGTTTGACCCTCTTTTGTAATTGTGAAGTTTGTCAAAGTGACTGGTAGTGGTGTGTCACGGGAAGCAAAAGTATAAGCAGTAAAAAGCTCGGGAGCCGCTGGCGCCGTAGTGGTTATTGAACCGGAGTTAAGCTCACTTGCCCCTCCCAGGATCGAGGTAACATCTACAACAGAGTTAATTGCGACCCACTGGCTGCCATTCCATCCCGCTATGGTCAGCTTATTTAGCTGGCCCGTGGTTAGGGCGCTTATTGCGCTTGAAGCATCCCACGTCAACGTCAGCGTAGTAGGGTTAATGCCGTCAATATCCCAGTACTCGATGGTACTCACCGCTTCTAGTTTATCCTCATAAGTTGCAGACGGAAACGGGCCACCCATGGGCAACACAGGATAATTTCCGGAAGGCAAAATGCTGGTGACCGCAGAGGTAGGATCAGCGAAAAAGTAAGCGCCGGTTGTCCCATCGCCGACTGCTCTGAAAGGTCCGTAGTGACTGTTATCGCCCACCGGAAAAATGAAAGGAGTCGAGCCCAGCTTGCGCACATAGCCATCTACGTAGTTGGCATCGTCAGCACCAGTAACGGTATTGGCATCAGGACCATAGTTGAGTATCCCAAACGGAGCAGTCCTGATTGTGTTGATGATCCCTGGCTGTGTCCCGCCGCCTCCGGTAACAAAGCTATGGTCTGAAAAGAAGGTCATCTGGGCGCCATTAAAAATGGTAGTATTTCCAGAACTGCCTTCTTGAGCCCGAGCAGTAGTTAGTGTTACCAGGAAAATCAATGCAGCCGCAACCTTCATCCGGCAACCGCAAGGTAAAGCAATCATATACGTCCTGTTCATATCGATGTAATTAATGTGTATCCACTAAGTTTCTGAAATCACTTCGAAATCATGAACACATCCATTCCGGCACCTGTCATTGTTGCACCAGCGAAAGAAGTCTGCACATAAAACGTAACAACATCACCAGCATTTAGCTTCCAGGTTATGGAACCGGCACCATTTTGGGCACTTTGAACGATGGACTTAACTATTGTTCCGTTTACATACATATACAAAGCAATTCCGAAAGTCTGACCAGTGACTGGTGAACAGGTATATGAGCCACTAATCTGATAATAGCCTGCTCCATTAGCAGGTACTGTAAACGAATCGGTTGCCAGATCAAAGTTTGCGCTTTTGTCAAATGCTTTTGTTCCATAATTGACTTGTGTAAGTGTCCCCCCGGCACCCAACTGTTGATTGGCTGTTCCAGTTTTATTAACAGAAAGAAAAACAGGCGTATCCTGGACTGATGGAGCTTCCCATCTGGATCCTCCAACGGCATCAGAAGTCAATATTTTACCTTCGCCCTGAGTGCCGTCCGCAATGGTTACTTGCCCGGTTACTTTATCGACTTTCATTTTACGCCCGGCAGTTGAGCCCTCCACTTCTAGATTGGAGTTTGCTTCAATCGTCGTAGGATTAGTGCCTATTTTAACCTGCGCAAATGAAGCTGATGATACCGCCATGGCAGTAATAAAGAGAGCGACTGATAGTAGTTGTTTTGTTTCCATATGAAATAAAAGTTGGCGGTTGAAATTAAAATAAATGCTAAGGACTAAATCGAATGGAGCGCGGGCAACCAAAATCGTTGCCCGCGCTGCGTCATTACTTATCTGGCGACAGCTATTTTATGTGTGCTGAGCGAGCCGTCATTAAGGATAAATCTTGCTGTATAGATCCCGGCGGGTAGATTACTAATATCGATGCCCTGTTCAGTAAGAAGCCTGTTTTGATAAACCTTGCGACCGGAAGCGTTGTATAAAGTCACTTCCTGAACCTGCCCAGGGTTGGAGATAAATAGCCTGTCACTTACCGGGTTTGGATACGCGCTTATTTCAATAGATTGATCAAAACTGATACTTCTAATGCGGCTGTAAGCAAAGGTCTCGTCCTGATCGACCATTTTCAGGCGGTACAGGCTCTCACCAGACAAAGGCGCTTTGTCCACGAAGGTGTAATTTTTAAGTTCGGTGCTCTCCTTATGCGAAGACAACAAACCGATCTTATCGAAATCTCTGCCATTGCCGCTTCTTTCAATTTCGAAACGGTCGCTGTTGGTTTCCATGGTTGTGGACCACGAGAGCAAAACCGTGCGCCCATCTGCCTTCTCGGCCGAAAACGAAACCAATGTTACCGGCAGCGGATCTACCGTGACTGTAATGGTTGCCGTCGCCACCAGCCCATTTTCATCTTCCACCTGGTAGGTTACAGTTGATTCACCAGCAAAACTATCATCCGGATCAAATGTGATCTGGCCCGTTTCGGTATCAACGGTGTAGATACCTTCTCCTGGAATCGTCACCGACGTCACAGGGTTGCCAGTTTGAGGATCAATGAGCCTAACCGTTGTGGGCACCAGCGGAGAACTTCCCGGAGTGTCATTGGTCAGGATATTGATAGTAATCGGGTCACCGTAAGATTTCACTGTATCGTCATCTGCTACCGGTGGCTGGGCGATAACTGCATTTGCACAGCGTGCCCCATCGCCGGGTGTCACGTTGGCGGTAGAAAAGAGGGTGGCCGTGAGATTGCCCGAATGAGGGACAGCGATCCTGAAAATCTCGCCGCTCCCATTGTTCCCAACAAACATATTCCCATCGGCATCGAAGAATGCCGTGCCAAAGGAGCCGGTTTGGCCTTCAATACCTGCCCCGGTAACTGCTCCCAAGGTAGTACGCTCACCGGTAGTCGGATTAAAACGGTACATGATCCGGTCTGTGCCAAAAGCGTAGATATTGCCGTCGATCGGACTGAATGCCCAGTCGTTGATGATGCCCGTGCTTGCGGTCGTTGGAAGCGCGATGGCCTTCAGATAATCGGCCGAAGCCGGATTGAGGTCTACCTTATATAACGAACTGGTTCCCGAAGGGTATAAATACAAGATGCCATTTGGGCTCACGTCTCCGGTCGCAATCGAGAGGGAGGTAGAAGGCAGACCGGTGATTGGAAAGAATTCCACTGACCAGTCGCTACCGATGCGTACCAGCTGATCAGTTCCGGAACGATATCCCCAAATGAAGTTGTCGACGATGTTATAGCCAATCGCATTGACAAACAAGTTGGTTGTACCTGAAATGAGTGGGGACTTGCCAAGTGTTGCAGCGCCTGTGACCATATCGAGTACATATCCGTCTGAAACCAGCTCGCCATTGACGGTCCTGTTGCCAATCACATAGCTTAGCCCAGGTGCGCATGCAAAGGCGGGTTGGCTGACAACCGGCGCGGCTGAACCGAATGTATATGCGGTGTAGCTATCCGGGCTGACGGGTACAGATGTAGTAATGGACCCTGACGAAAGATCGCTGGCTGTTCCCAGTACAGAGGTCGGATCGACAACAGAAGGTATCGCTACCCATTTTGTTCCATCCCAGCCAACGATTGTCAGTGTACTCAAATCACTGGCAGTTAAACTACCTATGGCGCTTGTTAAGTCCCATGTGAGGGTCAATGGGGTGGCACTTGCGCCATCGATATCCCAGTACTCCACCGTGCTGACCGTGTTGACGCCAGCGCCTTTGCTGGATGTTGCAAACGGCCCGCCCGCCGGAAGGACGGGATAGTCGCCGGACGGCAGCATACTGGTTACGGCGCTGCTAGGATCAGCGAAGAAATACGCACCCATTGTACCATCTGCTGATGCTGCAAAGGGGCCGTAGTGACCATTGTCGCCAACAGGAAACACAAAAGGCGTTGTGCCGAGTTTGCGGACGTACCCGTCTACATAATTTGCGTCGTCTGCGCCAACAACCGTATTGGCATCCGGTCCAAAGTTAAGAATCCCGACCGGGCTTGTCCGGATTGTGTTGATCACTCCCGGTTGGGTACCGCCGCCACCCGTAGTGAAATTATGGTTTCCAAAGAAGGTCATCTGGGCGCCGCCGAAAATGGTCGTATTGCCGGAGCTGCCTTGCTGTGCCTGGGCCGCGCTGGTCAGCAGGGCCAGCGTCAAGACGCCGGTACAAGCCTTGACGGCCGAAATATATTTGTATAGTCTGTTCATTACTGCTGTGAGTTTATGTATGAGGATGTTTCGTTCCGGCAAAGGTCAAGGACGTTCACTGGAAGTATCTGTCATTACTTCCCTACGGATGGGGAACTCTCACCAGCTGATGCATTTTGTGATTTTGCTTCGATAAGCTCTGCTACTTGTTTTTTGAACTGGTCATTTGCCGATCTGAGCTCGTTAATTTGCGCTTGTTGTTCTTGTATTGCTTTCACCAGCAATGGCGTCAATTTTCCGTAGTCAACCGTCCAGGGGTCGGTATTAGCGTTTTCGCCTCCAACGGTAACAGCTGTCGGATATACCTTGTGTAGGTCCTGAGCTAGAAACCCGGTTACCTTTGTTTTTGCCGTATCGTGTTTGTAGTTGTAGTCAGTTACTTTTATTTTCATCAGGTCTGACAACCCGTATCGGGTGGCTTTAACATTTTCTTTCAACCGCGCGTCCGAGGTTGTATTAAATGCGGTGATAGTTCCGTTTGTCGAAATCGAGCCAACCATCGTTCCGTCAACCATAAAGGTGGTTAGGTATCCGCTTGCAGATCCCAGCGCCCCGTTGCGGGTAATGTACATTGGGCTGTAATTAGCTGCCCCACTACGCTGCACGACGATAGCGCCGTCACTGGAAGCACCGTTTTGGTTTTGAAAAATAATCCCATCAGAAGTGCTGGTTCCGTTAGTAAGTGCCCCAATGCTTGGTGTGGGGTCTATACCGAAATAGGCAAACCCGCCAAATACCGATAGTTTTACAGTAGGAGACGCCGTTCCGATCCCAACATTACCACTTTCCATGATTTTTAGGCCGGGAGAGGTTTGGTCTGTACTCCATGGCCCGATGACAAGCCCGTTGTTCGACGCAGCATATGGATCTCCATCAGGCGAAAAAATCAAATGACTATCCCCCAACCTTACCAGGCCGTTATAAGCGCCATTGGTCGCTGACGTTTCAAAGAAAAACAATTTGTTCCCAGGTCGGCCGAAAGCAGCTATTGTTGATCCGAAAAACGGTTCGATGCTTTCGTGTACGTGAAGTCTGGAAATCGGTGCATTAGTGCCAATACCGACAAAACCTTTATCCTTGGTAACCACAGTTTTAGTTCCACTTGCATCTTCCACTTCCAGGTTTTCATTCGCGCCAATTACCGTGGGATTGCTACCAATCTTCACCTGCGCTAAAACTGTCGTGGAAGTGAATAGAAGGCCGGCAAAAGCCGCTGCCGTTGCAGATTTTAATAGTAGTTGTTTTGCTTTCATGTCAAATGTTGATAATTGTTAAATTGAGAAAGAAGTATTCGAACAAAACGGCGCGAGGCCGGTATGAATAGGAGGACTGATTGGCCATGGCGATACCGCCATGCATCGGACTGTACCCGATTTCCAATTTTACTTCTCCTGAACGATCATAGTTATACGTTTAAGATGCCTGCCGGTTCTTTTTAAGATGTGGGTAGCTACCTTAACCGATATATGGAATTTGCTATTTTTAAAGGTTGTGATCATCTCGCCTTAGATGTAACGGTTTGCTTGCCAGGCTTCCAGTTAAACAAATGTATCAGGTGGGTTGCTGATATTTATAGTACTAATCCATGTTGATAATCCAACTAATACTATAAAAATGGCCAGTTATCGAACTATTTCGATTTTAGCTATATGTGTCCGAATAATCACGCTGTATCCGTTAGGCTGACTGGCATCAGTTGTAAGGTTGATGTGGTGGGAGTAGGGGAGCCGAGTCTTAAATCCCCAACGCGGAACTGAGGCGCTTTGGGCCAATTAAGCCTGTTAGCGGCATGCGGGCCGCGAGTGTTAATGAAGCAGGGGGGATGGTGGATTGCACACCTGTTGTCGGTTTATGTTACCACCACAATGCTACCATTGCAGACAGTTCAATCGGATTACTGACCTTCATTTTTTTGAATACACGTTGTTTAAATGTACTGATGGTGTTTGCTTTTACGCCGAGCAAGTAAGACATTTCCTTCGTGGACTTTCCCTGAATTACCAGTTCTAGGACATTTCTCTCTTTCCTTGACAGCAAGAACATTGGGTTGTTGCCCTTCACCCGCCCGGTTGTGAGCTTGGAGAGTAATAAGGTCTGCAACTGGACACTCAGGTATTTCCCGTCCCTCAAAACGGTAGTGATTGCCATTTTAAGCTCGGGGACACTTGCCTGCTTTGAAATAAAGCCATCCACACCTGCTTCCATTAACGGCAAAGCATAAATTTCCCCGTTGCAAGCGGAGTGGATCAATATCCTGGCTTCTGGCTGTAATCCTTTGATTTGACCAACCCAGCTGGTATTGACCACGACCGATAGATCTATTTCGGTGATAATTAAATCGAACGCCTGCGTTTTGAAAAATTCTGCTGATGCATCATATAATAATGTTTGCTGGATAACGGCGTCCGGCATGTAGTCTTTGAGGAACATAATAAGGCCGTCCCGCATCAAGGTATGCGGTTCAATAATTAAAATTTTCATAAAGCTGAGCTGACTAAATACAGTGATAATATGGGGAGTGCCGGAAGGATGCTTACCGGGTAAAGAAAATGCCTTTGAAGTTTCCGCCCTGAAAATATTGCCATGCGCTGAGGCTTTGTTGGTAAACGAATGTCAGTAGCAACCGCTCGGGTGCCAATTGATCCTTCGACATATCGTAGTTCCGGGCCCACACGGCGTGATGTTGCTGGTCTTCCGGGGCGGGCGGCAGCAAACTTTTAACCCGTATAAACTCGTCCAATGACCAGTTCCAACGCCGGTCCTGAATTTCCATTGTTGGGCTTAGGTGTATCATTGCGCTCGATATGGGATAAAAGCAGCTTTCGAAAAATTCAAAAGCTGCTGGGAAATACTACTCAACGTTAATTAGTGTGTTTCGGCCGTTGAACACAGTTGCACTCAACACCATCTTTACTATCTGCAAAGTTAAAAAGCTATTTCTTTTAAGATATAGTATTAATCCATGCTCTCACAAGAACTTCAACTAGCCAACTCAGGGGTGAATAGGATTATTACGATAAGCTGCCAACAGAAGAAATTCGATACGAGACAAGCACACTTATTGCAAACTGAGGTGGGTCTTTCTGTTGTCCCCCACATCATGGACCTATTATTACCGATGGGGCTAGAAATCGCTGAGCACCGCCCGTCGGGCAGAATAAATACCGTTTTTCTGTAATTGAACGGGTGAATGCGCAGCATTTAGTTTACCGCAATCGAAAGGATAGTAGAAGTTCTAAAATGGTCGAGCTAATACTATTCAAACTGTGCCTTGATCCAATTAATACTACCTTTTGCATAAATTCGGGCTGCGTATATTTGTATTTTAACAAAAGTGAGCATGCTCCCCGAACACCAAGTACTCATCATGGAAGACCACGATATCGTGGCATCAGCAGTCGCTTCGATAGTTAAAGATGTTATACCGGCTGCCCAGGTCAACAAGGTCCGCACGTTTACGCATGGGGTTAAATTAATGCGCGAAGGCATGAAGTGTGATTTGATCATCCTGGATGTGCACCTTCCCGGTGGGGAGTCCTATCAGATGATATCCACACTGCGGGCTATACAGCCCGACGTAAGAATTTTGATCTATACAGGAAACGAAGAACAGAAGCAAGCCCTTCAATTTTTAAAGGCAGGCGCAAATGGGTTTCTTTCCAAGACAGAACCGACCGAGGAGATTGCGGTCGCGATCCGGACTGTAATGCGGGACCGCAAATACATGAGCGAGGATGTGCAGCAGCGGGTAGCAGACAATTATTTTAACAAGGTCAGTATCCCGACGGTTTTTGAGGATAGCATGCTTTCGCCCCGTGAAACGGAAATTCTGGACATGTTATTGGACGGCAAGCAGCCCAAGCAGATCGCTTCGGAATTAAAATTGAATATTACCACAGTGAGCACGCACAAAGGACGGATCTTGTCAAAAGTTGGTGTGACCAATGTCATCGATTTGTTTAAAAAGCTCAAAGCGCAAAATTGACTTGTCCCAAGCCAGGCCCGGTCATGTGTTCGGGAATGTAAGGCTTACCTTCGCGCCTCCTACATTTTCAGCTGATAGGCCGATATGAAGGATGGTTGCAATTTCTTTAACAATCAGAAGGCCCAAGCCATTGCTGCCGATATCATCTTGCTTAGCATTAGTAGCCGTAGCCCCGGGAGCTTCGTTAATACGTTCAAGAAGGGCTGCGGGCATTCCTTGACCTGTATCTTCAATTGCAAGACAAGCATTTACTTCTCCTTTTTGATATAGTACCCTGATTTCTCCATTGACAGTCCATTTGTTCGCATTGTCAATCAGGTTATGCACTATAATCCCCAGTAAATGCGGGTTTGAGTTGACTTGCACATTTTGTGGGACCATGTTAACCAAGGCATTCCCATGATCGGCGATAGCCCCTGTCAGCGTTATCGTTTTTTCTTCGAGCAATTGGTGCAAATTCACTGGCTGCATTCCAATATGGCTGCCATAAAACTGGGTCTTAATGTAAGCAACCATATCGTCAAGGGTTTTGCCCATATGTTTGGCTGTCAAACCAATCGAGACAGCGGTATCTGTCGCGCGCCCATACCGCTCATCGTTTCCGATGTGGGAAGCAATTTGCTCCGCGCCGGCGACTACATATTTCATTGGTGTCCGTACGTCATGGCTAATGGATGCAACCAACCTGGTCTGAATATACATCTGACGGCCTAATTCTTTCTCGGAAACCTGCAAGGCATTTAGCGTATCTTGCAGGTTCTGGGTCCTGGCTTCGATCTTCTGCTCTAATTCCCGGTTCGTTTTGATAAGCTTTCTGGTCCGCAGGCTGTTATATAAATAAATGGTTAAAATCAACGCTATCAGCAGGGTCAATTTAAAGGTGCCGGTCTCGTACCAATGCTTTGGTACGGAAATAAGCAGTCTTTTTATTTGCTGGTTGTCGGGCCCGAAGCCGTTTTGTTTACGAATGGTCAGCGTGTAATCGCCCGAGTCGATCTTGGAAAAGAATATGACGGGGTCATTGGTACTGATCGGTATCCAGCCATCGCTGTCGGAGCTGCTGCCAACAGGGTGAAGAGAATACGACATGCGGATGTTTTCAGCGTTACCAAAATAAGGGGTTGTGATATAAATCTTGATTTGCTCGGGACTCAGCGGGAGATTAACAGTATCGCCCCCAAGCATCGAAAGTTTATCCTGAATAGTGTAGCGATCAACTAAAATTATCTTGTCGGGCAAGTCAGTTGCTATGTCTTCGGGTTTAAACAAAACGAAGCCATTCATTGAAGGCAGCGAAACGCGCCCGTCGGGCAAACGAAGCGAGCAGGGCTGGCAGCCGCCGTCGAATTCATTGGTCAAAAAGCCGTTTCGTTTAGCGTAATACAGGAAAAATGGGGGAGGTGTACTGCCAGATTGGTGATCAGCGTTCGCAAACCGGACCAGGTCTTTCCTTGAAAACTGAAAGAGCCCCTTGTTTGTAGGGATCCAGAAAAAGCCATTGCGATCTTCAACAATGCAATGCGCGGCAGAAAGGTTCTTTTGTTCATCAAGGGGAAACTGCGTAAGCTTGCCATTCTTGTAATAGTAGAAACCGTTTTCATAAGTAGTGAAGAAAACGCCGCCGCCCGTAGTGGGAGATAAATAGATACTTCTGACATACAGCGATGCTGTTCCAGGAATTAGAAAGGCCTTTCCACTGGCAAGTTCGATCCTGTAAAGCCCTTTGAATGTTCCCGCCCACAATGTCCCTGCTGGCCCCTCGGTGAGAAAATGTATGGATTCAATCGGCGGGATACGGGGCCGGAAAGGAGTGTTTTGACCAGGGTCCAGGTAATAGAGTCCTTTTGAACCGACGGAAAACCAAATTCTGCCATTTGGGGCCTGATAGATGGTCTTGATTTCCTGACCCATGTCCCAGGATTGTAGCATCCGGTTGCCAGTTGGGTCGAACTTGTAAAGTATATTAAAATATTTAGTCCATATATTTTTTTGATGGTCAATGACGAGTGCGCGCCGGTCCCCGGTGGGAATATTTCTAAGCACCGGAAGGGCCTCGGTATTGCTGAGATTGGTCGGTAAAGTGTTAATTAGCAAACCGTTTGCGCTTAATATCTGGCGCTGGCCGAAGAGTGCCTGCGCATACATTACATTATCGTCAGCAGTACCGACTGCATTCAAAGTCATGAAATCTTTGGGTGTTATTACAAAAAGCCCTTTGATTAAGCTACCGAGAAGAAGCCGCCCGTCACTGGGATTGTAATGTACGGTATGGATGTTGTGGCCATGGAAGTCAAAGCCTGACAGGATCTTTTTAGTAGTCCACCCGCCCTTTCCGTCAAGCCGCAACAGGTAAAAGTTATTGTGTAAAAGCAGAAAGGCCTGATCGGAGAGATGGTTCCAGTATAGAAGCAGGCGCTGTTTTTTATCAAGGTAATCCCCATCATTGAGGATCTCGCCGGACAAGGCCATGCTGGTGGTGCCGGTGGCTTCAAGCTTTTCGATGCTTCGGCCTGTGCCAACCCTGTATAGACCATCTTGATGGCCAAAGTAATTGTTTTGCCCGGTGCATTTGTCTTTTAAAGTCCAGCTTATTTTTTTATTCTCGAAATATTCGACCTTCTGGTTATGAACGACATAAAAGCGTCCTTTTCCTGAGCGGCACAAGATCAGATAATGTAAAAAATCCTTACCCGAGCTGCTGATATATACGTTAGGACCGCCAGAGGCAATATGCCGTTGATGGTATGGAAGATTCATGTATGGCAAGCTCATTTCGCTGCCGGCAGATAATGAGTCCTTGACTGCGATCCCGTTCTCGATGCGCATGACAACCCTGTCGCCGTTCGCATAAAAAGTGCTCTTACGATGGATCGGGTCGGGTTGGAAATCATAAAACCACGGTGTTCCAGCCAGCGCTGTGTTTGATTTATTATAAGTGAAAAAATGCCTTCCATCAAATCGGACCAGGCCATTTTCGGTCGTGATCCAGATAAAGCCCTCAGGATCTGCTGCAAGGTTTTTAACGCTATTCTGGGGCAGGCCATTCTCGTCTGTAAAATGCTCCACGTAGTATTGATCGGGCATAGGCGAGCTGCCAAAAAGATTGAAGCAAGTCATAATTATCAGAGCCAAGCTAATCAGAACAACTTGCAATGCCTTTCCTGGATTTTTACACATATAATTCACTTTCGCCAGGCGACCCCTATACCTCTCGTATATTTCTATATTTTGTCGAAATAATTCTCGAAGATACAGTGGGTTACTCCCTTCTCGTCCAAATAATATAAAAAATGTACCCCTAGGTGGATGTACGGCAAGCATGGCGCTCTGTCATCAATCATTAAAAGAAGCCCTTTATTTCCCATAGCGGCGCTGAAAATTTAATTTTGACGCTAACCAAAAATCTATGCCGCTAGGAAATTTAATGCTTTCGAGGAAATAGGATCAATGAGGGGATGCCCAGATCTCGGGTTTACTTAAAGTTATTGGGGTGCAGGCAGTCTTTCCAGTAGTTGACGATCAATTGGAGATGATCCTTGCCTTCGTTGAAGCTGTCACACTTTTTGAAATATCCCTGAATGTTGCCATTGTAAGCCTTGCGCACAAGTACTGGGCTATCGGAAGTCGTCAGGAAAATGAATGGGATTGACTTCTTTTTCAAGTAGGGGTCAGCATCAATCTGATCGCGTAGCTCGAGTCCATTCATGACAGGCATATTGATATCACATAAAATCAGCAGTGGGCTTTCCGGAGTAGTCAACAAATAGTCCAATGCAGCCTGTCCATTTTCAAAATAGCGGCTCGGGTTAACCAGCGCAAGCTCGTCGAGCATCGCCCCGATCATATCCCGGTCGTCGACATCATCGTCGATAATAACAATTGGCCCTTTCAGTGACATATAGAATGTTTGACTACTACAAATATCGCATTTAAAGTTAGGCATTGTAAATGCTTGTTTGTTCTGCGGCGCAATTTTTGCTTTTCACCATTCCTGGCTTGCGTGGCCAGCAGGGCCGCTCCAAGTCGCCTGAGAGTTCTATCTACATAACAAGACTTTGTAACCTGGAAAATACGGTCAGTTACTTATGAAAACTACTATTCTGCTTGGTACACTTAAAAACGAAGGTATCTTTAACACGGAGACCATGTCTGCTTGAATCGTCAGTTTCAATCGGATGAATGTAGTTTGATTGGATCGTTATCGTATTTCCTTCTGCACAATGACTTTGCTTGTTTGACCAGCAACCGAAAGAGAGTAGAGACCATCGGGCATATGGCCCACTTTTACGGCGTTTCCAGACGACCATAGTTGCCTGTGTACCACTTTGCCTTCAGCATCCCGGATGACTAAACTTTGCTCGCCATCGAGGCCCCTTACATAGACAACGTTATTGGCGGGGTTAGGGTAAATAATCATCTTTTCCTTCGGCTGTTTTACCGAAATGATTCTTGAATACTCAAATTTACCGTCATAATCGAGCTGTTTGAGCCGGTAGTAGGTAGTCGGTAGCGGGTAGATATCCCTGAAATTATATGTCTTACGAACCTTGGAATCTCCGGCTCCGTCTACAAAACCAATTTTCTCGAATGTCCTCGCATCGGCACTCTTTTCAATTTCAAAACCTGAATTGCTTGTTTCTGAACTGGTTTCCCAGGCCAACATGACACTGGTATCCTGCGATTTCCCTGTGAAGGTCATCAATGTCACCGGCAATGCAGAGCAGTCTCCTCCTGACGCGGCATCTCCGATGAATGTCCAGCCCTTTGTGACATCGAGGTTGGTGTGGGCTGCCACGGCATTGGTCCCATATAGCCGGCCGGCAGCGCCGAGGGAGAGGTTATTGGGCGTAGCAGGGTTATTGTTCCAGCCGACCAGGGTGGTACTATAGTGATCACAATCGATGCCGGAATTGCTCAGCATATCGTCCAAAGCTACATTCGGGGCTAGTGACCAGTTACCTAGGGATTGGTTAAAGGAGGTGGCACCGTTGAACATATTGTTCATAAGTATTACACTCGCGGTGTTCCAGGTGCCGATGGGGTGGTTAAAGGCGGTCGCGCCGTAAAACATTGCAAGGGTATATGTTACCTTGGCAGTATTCCAGTTACCAATTGGCTGGTTAAAGGCGCTGGCAGCGCCAAACATATAAGCCATGGAAGTTACATTTGCGGTGTTCCAATTTCCAATCGGCTGATTGAATTGGATCGCGGAGGTAAACATGGAGGTCATATTCGTCACATTCGCGGTAACCCAATTGCCGATGGGCTGGTTAAACGAGCTAGCTCCTTGAAAAAGAGACTGCATGTCAATCACATTCGTGGTATTCCAGTTACCGATGGGCTGGTTAAATGCATTAGCGCTTAAAAACATGCTGTTCATATTGATCACATTCCCGGTATTCCAGTTCCCGATCGGCTGATTGAAGGCAGGGGAATTCGAAAACAGGCCGCTCATATTGGTAACTTTAGCGGTGTTCCACTCACCTATGTTGGACGGGCCATTCAGAATAGTGCATCCTGCAAACATGGCCTCCATATTGGTCACTGCGGAAAGATTGGGCACATTGGTGGCGCTGATATTCAAATTAGAGCAGCCCCAAAAAGCTCCAAACATGGAGGCCCAGGAGATGTCTCCCCATTGCGCAACATCCAGCAGTTTTTCTTTGTCATTCAAATTGAAAAAAAATATTCTCGGCACAGCACCACGGATACGAATGGTGTACGTACCGGCCACTCCAAAGTCATGGGTGACATTGCCAGTAATGCCCGACTGGTCATAGATGCCGTCATTGTCCCAGTCAACCTCGTAATTGGAGCCGGCTGCAAATATCGGGATGGTAATGGATGTACTGTTTGAAGTGCCTGGATTGTCGGTTTTCCAGGTGGTGATGAAGGGCCTGAAGCAGTCCATTCCTGAGGCAATGTCAGCGTTGATTGTCCAGCCTTTTACATTAATCAGATTGGAGCGGGCTGCCACGGCATTAGTCCCAAATTGCAGACCTGTGCCGTCTAGTACACGGTTGTTAGGGGTGGCGGGGTTAGCATTCCAGCCAACCAGAGTCGCACTGTAGTTTGAACAGTCCAAACCCGAAAGACTTATAATATAGTTCAACAAAGCTCCCGGATTAAGCTCCCAGTCACCAAGGGACTGGTTGAATGCGGCTGCATTGTAAAACATAAAGTTGAAGCTGATCACATTGGCAACGCTCCAATTTCTAACGGGCTGGTTAAAGGCACCAGCCTGATAAAACATCCCTTCCATGCTGGCTACATTGGCCGTATTCCAGTTGCCGATCGGCTGGTTAAATGAAGAGGCATCCTGAAACATGAAGTTCATGTTGGTCACTTGGGCGGTGTTCCAGCTACCTAGGGGCTGGTTGAATGCCGCCGCCCCCGCGAACATTTGCACCATATCAGTCACATTCCCGGTATTCCAACCACCTATATTGGCAGGACCGTTCAGGCTGGCGCAGAAGCTAAACATGGCTCTCATAGTCGTAACTGCCGACAGATTGGGCACGTCGGTGGCACTAATGTTCAGGTTGCTGCAACCCGCAAAAGCGCTTTCCATACTTGCCCAGGCTATGTCCCCCCATTGCCCGACACCAAGCAGCTTTTGTCTGTCCCCGGCGCTGTTGAAAAAAATCCGCGGGAACGAGCCTCTGACCCGGATCGTGTAGGTTCCTGCCGCGCCAAAATCATGGGTCACGTCGCCCGCGATGCCCGACTGCTCATAGGTCCCGTCATTGTTCCAATCCACCTCGTAATTGTATCCCGCACCAGTTGTCGGAATGGTGATGGAAGTACCGTTTGAGGTGCCAGGGTTGTCGGTTTTCCAGGTGGTGACGAAGGGTTGCTGCGCGTAGGCGGTGGTTGCCGCCAGGATGGTCAGGCACAGCAGTACTGAACGCAGGAATAAATTTGTGGAAACGAATACGTTGTTTCCCTTAGACATAGGTAGTGTTTGATGCATCGGTGAACGGATTTGATAACAAGGTGACATTCTCAAATCACATCAAAACAAATCATAAAACAAAGTAAATCAGTGATTTAATATTGCCAGTTAAACACATCGTAAGTGCCAACAAAATCGGGTGTAACTGTATGAGTGCTATCAAACAATGGTACAAATTTGGCTATGTTGAAAGCCAGGGATTTGACAGTAAGGTTTCGAATGTAGCGTATTTACTACAAGAAATGTATGTTTATTCATACGGAACGACTTGTAACTAATTCATACCTTTCCAAGTCTTAAGTCGCTGCAAACGAGGCGCTTGTGGCCCGGTCGCATATGACCTTAACTTTAACTGAAACGTATGAACCTGAAACCTTTACTCTTCACCGTCCTGGTTTTGCTGTTATCCTTATCGCAGATCACAGATCAGCCAGCGCTCACCCAGTCTAATGGTACATTCCGCCCGACGCTAACGTCTGCCAATGGGTTGTTGGGACGCCAACCACAAAAAAAAACCGACATCGACGGGTTAAAACAAAGCGGTTGGTATGCCACTGCCATGAAAAACGTGCAGGAGGGCGAATACCATTTTAATAAAGTAGCAAACAGCGATACTTATAGCACCCCCAACCGGAAAAACAACCTTCGTTTTTATTATGATGAAAACGGCTTTACGGTGCAGCCACGTGCAACCCGGATACCCGTGGGCGATTACGATATCACCACCCCGCCCGATCAAGTCAAATACAAAACCCTGCCCGACTGGAAGATATCCTTCAACTTGGATAAAAAACAGGTAGGCAAAGGCACCTGGCAGATCAATGGAAGCAAAGCCGAATACCAAACAGAAAATATCACCGTGCAGTATATCAACAACACGGAAGGGATGCGGCAGAATTTTATCGTTCAAAAGCCCCTGACGGAAGATGATGAATTGAAATTGAATTTCAGCGTAAATACCACGCTGAAACAACGGTTGAGTGGTGACCGGCTGCAATTTGTGCATGAGCAAAGCGGCGTGGTTTTAAACTACGAGCAATTAAAAGTTTGGGACGCCAATGGCAAGATTCTGGCCGCAGCTTTTGAAAAGAATAATGACGATTACGCCATTCATGTCCATACCGCAGGTGCAGCATACCCCATCACCATCGATCCGATCAGCACTACGGCCGCCGCTATGCTGGAAAGCAACCAGGCAAATGCAACATTAGGCGCTTCCGTGGCCAGTGCGGGCGATGTAAACGGTGATGGGTACAGCGATGTCATTGTAGGGGCCCGTCAATATGACAATGGTGAAACCGATGAAGGGGCCGCATTTATTTATTATGGCTCAGCTACCGGGATCAGTAGCACCGCAGCAACCATGGTCGAAGGCGCCCAGGCAAATGCACAATTAGGCTTTTCAGTTGCGGGTGCAGGGGATGTAAACGGGGATGGATACAGTGATGTCATCGCGGGGGCTATTGCCTACGACAATGGTCAAGATAATGAAGGCGCCGCCTTTGTTTATCTTGGCTCTGCGGCCGGTGTCAATACAACCGCCGCCACCATGCTTGAAAGCAACCAGACATCTGCGCAACTGGGTATTTCCGTATCGGGAGCAGGGGATGTGAACGGGGATGGGTACAGTGATGTCATCGTAGGCGCCTGGATTTACAACAATGGTGAATCCGGTGAAGGCGCTGCATTCATCTATCATGGCTCGGCGATAGGGATCGATGCCACAGCCAGCGCGAGGGTGGAGAGTAACCAACTATTCGCACAAATGGGCCGTTCCGTTGCAGGTGCTGGGGATGTAAATGGGGATGGGTATAGCGATGTTATTGTAGGGACTCACTTCTACGACAACGGTGAAACCGATGAAGGCGCCGCTTTTATCTATCAAGGCTCAGCCGCCGGGATCAGTACAACAGCCACCATAGTGATCGAAAGTAACCTGGCAGGTGCACGAATAGGTAGTTCCGTAGCCAGCGCAGGGGATGTAAACGGGGACGGTTACAGCGATGTCATCGCGGGCGCATTTGGTTATAGCAATGGCCAAAGCCTTGAAGGAGCCGCATTTGTTTACTATGGCTCGGCCACAGGGGTCAGCACCATAGGCGCGATCGTGATGGAAAGCAACCAGGCATTTGCAGGGATGGGCAGTTCCGTAGCTAGCGCAGGCGATGTTAATGGGGACGGTTACAGTGATGTAATTGTGGGAGCTCAGAATTACACAAAAGGCGAAACTAATGAAGGCGCTGCATTCATCTATCATGGTTCGGCAACAGCTATAAATACCATCGCAACCGACACGATAGAAGGAAACCAGGT
>CBIHPQ010000037.1:0-23745 GCA_966211825.1 uncultured Dyadobacter sp.
GGCTTATTGTTTTTTGAATCATTTTTTTGAAGGAGAAAAGGGAGGAAGGGGAGGAAGGAGGAAGGGAACTAGAATAGGAAACCCCATCCTCCCCTTCTTCCCTCCTCCCTTTCCTCCTATTTACAAAGGAGTTACATATGCAGAAGTAATACCGCCGTCGACGAGGAAGTCGGTGCCGGTTACGAAGGACGCTTCATCGGACGCTAAGAACAATGCGGCGTAGGCCATTTCCTTTGCTTCGCCGAAACGACCCATCGGAATATGCACGAGGCGGCGCTGCTTCTTTTCTTCGGTGTTCAGAAACTTCATCAGCAACTCCGTGCGCAGCGGGCCCGGGCACAATGCGTTCACACGGATGTTCTCGCGCGCATGTATGACCGCCAGCTCACGTGTGAGCGCGAGAACGGCACCCTTGCTGGCCGTATATGCCACTTGCGGCGTGGCTGCGCCCAGGATTGCTACGAAAGATGCAGTGTTGATGATCGACCCTCCGCCCGCGCGCTGCAATGCCGGTATGCCATATTTGCAGCCGAGGAAAACGCCTTTTGCATTGATATTCATCGTCAGGTCCCAAATCGCCTCTTCGGTCGTGACGGCGTTATCGTCGTCGCTGTGCATGATCCCCGCGTTGTTGAAAAGAATATTCAGCTTCCCGAATTTCTCCTCCGTAAATGCAACAGCCGCCTCACAGTCAGCCGCTTTGGACACATCCGAATGCAGAAAAAATGCTTCGCCGCCATTCTTAACGATTTCGTCGACCGTTTCCTGGCCGGCAGCGTCATTAACATCGGTCACGACGATCTTAGCACCTTCTTTTGCAAATAAAATAGCGGTTTCACGGCCTATCCCGCCGCTCCCTCCTGTAATAAGCGCGACTTTGTTTTCTAAGCGCATGGGGTTGTGATGTTATGGTTTAATAAATAGTAATTGAGTCTTTAAATCTGTTCAAAATACCGCTTCCGCTCCCAGTCCGTCACGGACGTATCATACGCGTGCTGCTCGGTTTTGAAAAAATGGGTGTAATGCTGCACGACCTCCGCGCCGAATACCTCTTTAGCAAAGGCGCTGTTCTCAAACAATGCGATGGATTCTGCAAGCGTATATGGCACGCGCGGCAAATGCGCGGCCGCATAAATATCACCGATGAAGCATTCCGGCGGTTCGATCCGGTTTTTGATCCCGTCGAGGCCGGAGGCTATGGATGCTGCGAATCCGAGATAAGGATTGCAATCCGCGCCGGGAATGCGGCATTCAATGCGCAGGCTCGGGCCGCTGCCTACTACCCGGAAGCCGGCCGTGCGGTTGTCGTAACTCCATGCGAGGCGTGTGGGCGCCCAGGAACCGTCGACGAAACGTTTGTAGGAATTGACCGTCGGCGCGTAAAACGGCATTACATCCGGCACGTGCTTGATCCACCCGCCGAGGAACCAGCGGAAAATATCGGAGCCTTTTACCGGGCCGAACTGCTGGTCGCCATCAAAGAGATTTTGGCCATCTTTCCACAAACTCATGTGGATATGGCTGCTCGAACCCGCCTGATCGGTTGCGAACTTGGCCATGAAAGTGACCGAAAGGCCCATCGCGTCGGCGACTTCTTTCATGCATTGCTTGTATACGACATGGTTGTCGGCCATCGAAAGCACATCGGCGTATTTCACATTCAGCTCGTGCTGCCCCAGACCCCATTCGCCTTTCGACGTTTCTACCGGTATGCCTGAGTTTTTCAAATGCCTCCGGACCACCGAGGTAAACTTCTCGTTGCGGGTGCCCTGCATAATGTGGTAGTCTTCCAGGTAATATCCCGCCGGGCTGAGGTTCTGGTAATTTTGTTGAAATGCCTGCTTATAGCTGTTTTCAAGCAAGTAATATTCGAGTTCCGATGCCGCGAAACATTCGAAACCGTCGCTGGCCAGTGCGGCCAGTTGTTTTTTTAGCAATGATCTCGGCGCGATGGATTCCAGCTGGTGCGACTTGTCGTTATGCACATCACATATCACCAATGCCGTTTTTTCCAGCCAGTCGGCAATGCGCAATGTGGCACGGTCGGGTACCATATGGAAATCGCCGTAACCGAGCTCCCAATTCGCATATTGGTAGCCAGGCACCGGGTCCATGGCCATGTCGGTGGTGAGCAGGTAGTTGCAGCCGTGCGTTCCCGATTTGGAAACCGAATCGAGAAAGAAGTCCGCGTCGACGCGCTTGCCCATCAGGCGTCCGTAATGGTCTGTAAATGCAACAACAATTGTTTCGATCTCCCCTCCCTCAATCTTGCCCGAAAGTTCATCCAGCGTCAGAAATCCTTTTTTACTCATCAGAAAGGGTTGGTTTAGCACATTGATATTATCGCAACTTGTCTATTTTGGCATTCATCGGAAATTTGAGCACCACCTTTTTGCCCGAAGCTTTTTCGAGCATGGGCGTCAGTATTTTTTTGGCATTTTCTCTGGTTTGGTCGAGGATACCCATGTCGAGGGCCGATTTCTGGATCTGCTTTTCTGCCTGTTTGTAAGCTTCCTGCACCAGTTTTGCCTCGTCGGTAAATGCATATTCAGTATTATAAATTTTTGATTTACTGTGATCTATCTTAAAAACACAAAGCTCGGGGTCGGGCATATTGATGACGAGCGTTTCGGCATCCGACGTAATGTCCTCCATCGATAGCTTCGCCAGATCGACACAGCCGATGGCTTCCCCCTGCACGATCAGGATCGCTTTCGCATTAGGCAGCCACATTTTCACGATTTCCTGCTCCACCACATCCTTGAAATTGTACTTCACCAATTCCAGTTTGCCCATTGAACTGATTTCCTGTAAAACAACCGTATGCATCGTTTCGACCTTATCCTCGCCGCTTACCCATTCGGGCAGCCAGCTTCCGGTTTTGAACCCCGACCATAAGGCATTAATCCCCGCCAAAAGCAAAACCAACACAACAAGCCGCACCAACCACGATATCAGACGCATACATTATTTTTTAAGTACAAAATCCACTTCCGCTTCCCGCGCCATCCGCTGCGCGATGATACTAGCCGCAATCAGCTGTAATGCGTGGTAGAGCATGATCGGCAGCAGCATTAACCCCGCTTCGGGCCCTGCAAACAGCACTTTCGACATGACCGCGCCTTGTACCAGCGATTTTTTGGACCCGCAGAATACCGCCGTAACCTTGTCTTCACGATTGAAATGCAGCAAACCGCTGATGAACGTCAGCAGGAAATAGATCCCGAAAAACAGCGCGAGCATTCCTATCCCTAAAAATACAATTTCTTTTATTCCAAGCGAATCGAACAGGTGCTCGCCGAACGATTCGCTGAAAGAAGTGTAAACGATCAGCAAAATCGACGACTGGTCGAAGTACCGGATGTACTTCTTGTAGCGCTCTGCGAAATGCCCCCAACGCCTGTTGAGCGCGATCCCCGTGAATACCGGTAATAGTACTTGCATTGCCAGCTTTCCGACCACCGAAAGGAGATCAAAATGTCCCGGACTAGATTGTACCGGACTGGAATCCAGCACGAGGCCCATCCATAACGGTGTGATGAAAACGCCGATGAGGCTGGAAATACTGGCATTGAAAATCGCCGCCGGAATGTTGCCGCGCGCAATGGAAACCATCACCACGGACGACGAAACGGTGGATGGCAGGACTGTCAGAAAGAAGATTGCGAGCCACATCGTTTGCCCATCTTCGCTATGAAAAAGCGGTTTGAATGCCAGGGCGAGAACGGGAAAAAGTACAAACGTCGACAAATGCACCATCACATGCAGCCGCCAGTTGACAAGCCCGGCTTTCAGTTTGTCGGGACTGAGGCGGAGGCCGTAAAAGAAGAATATGACTGAAACGGCATAAGTGGAAACGGTGGAAAGGTGCAACGGACTATCCCGCATTCCGGGCGCGGGCCAGAGCCAGGCGAGCAGGATCATGCTGAGCAATGCGAGCATAAAGCCGTCCAACCCGGCTTTTTTAGCAGTATCAATGAATTTACGCATATCAAAAATCAACGACAGCCGACAGCGACGGCTGCAAACTGTTCTTTACAAGAAAAAGGAAAACTGTCAGAAATAAAACCCGGCGCAGTGATTAATAGTGTCAATTCTTTTCAAATTGCTATTTCGGGTAAATGAGCGGTTCGCACCACTTTCCTCAGTAAGTGACTATCCTTGACGACATTTCCCGACAGACTATAAATGAACATTATGACAACTCCTGACAAACTACTCTTAACGATCATTCTCACGATCATAAGCCTCCTACCCGCAGCAGCGCAATACAAGCTGACCTGGGCCGACGAATTCGATTATGATGGCGCTCCCGACCCAAATGTGTGGCAGCCCGAAAAAGGATTTACCAGGAATCATGAAGACCAATGGTACCAGGGAGAAAATGCCTATTGCAAAGGCGGTTACCTGATTATCGAGGCCAAAAAAGAGCGGATCAAAAACCCGAACTACAAAGCGGGCAGCACCAACTGGAAGGAAAACCGCGAGTATGCCGAGTATACTTCGGCCAGCATGATCACCCGGGGCAAAAAAAGCTTCCAATACGGCCGTTTCGAAATGCGGGCGAAGATCGATACACGCTCTGGGCTGTGGCCGGCATTCTGGACATTAGGAGAAAAAGGCGAATGGCCGGATAATGGCGAAATCGATATTATGGAGTTTTACCGGGGAATGCTGCTCGCTAACCTGGCCTGGGGCTCCAATGAACGTTATAAACCTATTTGGAATACCAATAAAAAACAGATCAGCAGCTTTAACGACCCTGACTGGTCGTCCAAATTCCACGTATGGCGGATGGATTGGGACGAAAATGAGATTAAGATTTATGTGGACGATGCGCTGATCGCTTCACAGGACCAGGCCAAGGCGGTTAATGCTAAAAATAAAGACATTACGCCTTTCAAGCAGCCGCATTACATTCTGCTAGGGCTCGCATTAGGCGGTGATAACGGCGGAGATTTGTCAAAAACAGACTTTCCCGCCCGTTTCGAGGTGGATTATGTAAGGATTTATCAAAAACAATAATGCATTCCGGCGACGGCCCTGGCGACCCTATCAGATCGCCGGTTTCATTTCGTGGACGCTTTTCCTGACTTTCATAGGTGCTTTTTTCTTTCTTCCCCACCAGATTACAAATCCGGTAATGGGTAGTGAAGCGCAGATCAGGCTGGCGAAGAAGACGAGCATTTTGCCCGGTAGGCCGAGGATTGCCCCGGTGTGGATATCGTAGTTCATCCGGCGCAATGTCTGGGCGAAATTTGCCTCGCTGTATTTGCCGGAGTAAGGGCCCGTGGCATTGATCTTCTTGGCCGAATACTGGTCAAAATAGTGGTAATCCACATCATAATAAGTCCCTTCCCGGAAATTGACATACGAGAAAATCGACTCCGCTTTCTCGGTTGGGAATGAAATATTGAGGGTCGAATATTTGGGATACTCTTTTTGTAACTGATTCCAGGCATTGTCCACAGCCTGCATCGGATTGGTGATATGCGCGGTTGACACCGTATCGGACGTAGGATTATAATACACATCCGACCCCTGGCCGCCGGTTACCGTATAAAGGCCCTGCGAGAACCACTGGAAGCCCCAGACAAGCCCGGTGGCTGCCAGTATCACGCCTATTGACATAATGTAAAAACCCAGCACATTGTGCAGGTCGTAGTTCTTGCGCCGCCACGCCGCACTCCATTTGATCGAAAAGCGCTGTTTCGCGGCCGATTTGTTTTTGGGCCACCAAAGTACCATTCCGCTGATCATCATGAAAAAGAAAACCAGCGTCGCCGAAGCGGTCACCGGCTGACCGATTTTTTCGGGCAACCAGAGGTAATAATGCCCGTGAAGAATAAAATGGAAGAAATCGCCGTCCTCGTTCCAGATCTTCTCCACTTTACCCGTGTACTGATTAATATAGGCGACATAATAATATTCGGGATCGAGATTATAAAAACCGACCTGCGCATTGCGGTCAGGCGTATCGTAGAGCACACCTTTCGCCACTTTGCCGGGCAGCGCCTTTCTGGCGATCGCGGCTAGCTCCGAGGGAGGCAATACTTTACCGCCTGTGGGGCCTTTCACGAACATGTAAGGCTGTGTAATGCTTTTGATTTCCTGCTCAAATGCCAGGATACACCCTGTAATGGAAATGATAAACACCATAATGCCCGATGTCAACCCCAGGTACAGATGCAGTTTTCCAATCAGTTTTTTCATCGATTCAGCCGCTATTATCTTATTTAGACTCAATTAAGACTGCTAAGATAAGGCGGACGATTTGAACTACCAAAAAAGGAAAGAAGGGAGGAAGGGGAGGAAAGGGGAATGTCATGCTGAGCGAAGTCGAAGCACTTGTTACCACGATACAATCCACCGTATGAACTGTCTTCGACTTCGCTCAGACTGACATTCTCTCATCTATTATCAGAAGTCGTAGCGGTAAATCCCTTCCACCTTCGTGGTCGGTGGCATGTGGGCAAGGGTTTTCAAAAGCCCGTCGTGCAGGCCGAACACCCACCCGTGCAAATGCAGTTCCTGGCCCTGATTCCATGCGCCCTGGACGATGCTCGTTTGCGCGAGGTTATTCACCTGCTGGATCACATTCAGCTCCACCAGACGGTCAAAACGCTTTTTCTCGTCCTCGATGGCGTCCAGTTCGGTGGCATATTTATCATACACATCCTTGATATTATGGAGCCAGCGGTTGATCAGCCCCAGGTCCTTGTGCATCATCGACGCTTTCACGCCTCCGCATTGGTAATGTCCCACAACGAGGATATGCCGCACTTTCAATACTTCCACCGCATATTGCAAGACGCTAAGCATGTTCATATCCGTATGTACCACGAGGTTGGCAACGTTCCGGTGTACAAACATTTCGCCCGGCTGTGAGCCTGTGAGATCTTCGGCGGGCACACGGCTATCCGAGCACCCGATCCAGAGAAAATCCGGCTTCTGGTCCTTGGCGAGATTATCAAAATACGTTTCGTCAACTTCGAGCTGCCTGGCTGCCCAGGATTTGTTGGCTGTCAATAGGCGGTTAATCAGTTCCATTTTAAGATTGATGATTGAAGTACCAAAATAATACAATCTCTCTCAGATTCATTCAAAATCACACATCCTTTTAGCGGAAAAAAATCCGTAATTTTGCACTCTTAAAATCCGGAGAGGGTTATAAATAGTGCTATTTACATTGATCGGCCACGGCAAATGCCGGCGCCAACCACGCATATGAAATACAACGAATATAAAAATCTGAGTTACCCTCAAATCGGGGACGAGGTACTGAAATTCTGGAAAGACAAGAAGATCTTTGAAGCGTCGGTTGAAACCCGCGAAGGCGCACCTACATTCACTTTTTATGAAGGCCCACCATCGGCCAACGGAACGCCGGGCATCCACCACGTCATGGCCCGGGCGATTAAGGATATTTTCTGCCGGTACAAAACGCTGCAAGGCTTCCAGGTGAAGCGTAAAGGCGGCTGGGACACGCACGGGTTGCCGGTTGAATTGCAGGTTGAAAAGGAACTGGGCATTATCAAGGACGATATCGGAAAGAAGATTTCCGTAGCGGATTATAACGAAAAGTGCCGCCAGACGGTCATGAAATTCACCGACCAGTGGAATGACCTGACCGAGAAAATGGGTTACTGGGTCGATCTCGACGATCCTTACATTACTTACAAAAGTGAATACATCGAAAGCCTCTGGAACCTGCTCAAAAAGCTGTACGACAAAGGCTTACTATACAAAGGTTATACGATCCAGCCCTATTCACCGGCTGCGGGAACAGGCTTGTCGTCCCACGAATTGAACATGCCCGGCACGTACAAAGACGTGAAGGACACGACGATTGTCGCGATGTTTAAGGTAAAAAATGCTGAAAAATGGCCCGCATTGGCTGATTCGGCGAGCCTCGACATCCGCATTCTCGCCTGGACGACGACGCCCTGGACGCTTCCTGCGAACTCCGCATTGACGGTGGGCGCGAACATTACCTATGTTTTGGTAAAAACATTCAATCCTTACACGCACGAGCCCGTAGCGGTGGTGCTCGCGAAGGACCTGGTAGGCAAATATTTCTCCGAAAAAGGCCACGACGGCGATTTCGAAGGCTATGCGGCCAGCGATAAGAAAGTATTGCCTTGGAGCATTCTTAGGGAATTCAAAGGCAAAGACCTGGAAGGCATCGAGTACGAGCAACTTCTGCCCTATATCCAGCCAACCGTTGGTCCGGCGGAGACTCCCGCATTCCGGGTAATCCTCGGCGATTTCGTAACCACCGAAGATGGTACCGGCGTGGTGCATACCTCACCTACTTTCGGTGCGGACGACTTCCGGGTCGCGCAGGCCAACGGCATTCCTTCCATCATGGTGAAAGACGAAAACGGCAAAGAAGTGCCTATCGTTGATCGCCAGGGACGTTTTGTGAAGGAGATCACCGATTATGCAGGTCGTTTTGTAAAACCTGAGTATTACTCGCAGGCTGAACAGGACGATCCCGAGTTCCGCCCTACCGACGTACTGATCGCCATTAAACTCAAAGAAGAAGGCAAGGCATTTAAAGTTGAAAAGTACGAGCACCCCTACCCGCATTGCTGGCGTACCGACAAGCCGGTGCTCTACTACCCGCTCGATAGCTGGTTTATCCGCACCACAGCGGTGAAAGACCGTTTGGTGGAACTGAACAAAAGCATCAACTGGAAACCCGAAAGCACCGGAACCGGCCGCTTCGGCAACTGGCTCGAAAACCTCGTTGACTGGAACCTCTCGCGTTCGCGCTACTGGGGAACGCCGCTGCCGATCTGGCGGAACGACTATGGCGACGAAGTGTGTATCGGGTCTATCGAAGAACTGAAAGACAAACTCGAAGAAGCGATTATCTCGGGCCATTTGACCCGAGAACAGGCACTCCATAACTCGGAATACCTGCAAAAGCTGGAACACGGCGATTACGATCTGCACCGTCCGTATGTGGATGATGTAGTATTGGTAGGAAAAACCGGCCACATCATGCACCGCGAGCCAGACCTGATCGACGTATGGTTCGACTCGGGCGCGATGCCGTATGCACAATGGCACTACCCGTTTGAAAATCAGGAAATCTTTGATAAGGCTTATCCTGCGGATTTTATTTCAGAAGGTGTAGACCAAACCCGTGGCTGGTTCTTCACCCTCCACGCCATTGCGGGCATGCTCTTCGATTCGGTTGCATTTAAAAATGTGGTGTCGACCGGACTGGTACTCGACAAGAACGGCAACAAAATGTCGAAACGCCTCGGCAATGCGGTCGATCCGTTTGCGACGCTGGGGCAATACGGTCCGGATGCGACGCGCTGGTACATGATCACCAATGCGGAGCCATGGGATAACCTGAAATTCAATATCGACGGTATCGGAGAAGTGCAGCGCAAATTCTTCGGAACGTTGGTTAATACGTACAATTTCTTTGCGTTGTATGCCAATCTCGATGGCTATGAGTTCCACGAAGCTAGTTCAGTGCCGATCGAAAAACGCACCGAGCTCGACCGCTGGATCCTTTCGAAACTCAATACTTTGATCAAGGAGGTAGGCGAGCAGTTCGACGATTACAACCCGACCAAAGCGGGACGTCTCGTTCAGGATTTTGTGACGGACCAGCTTTCAAACTGGTACATCCGCTTGAACCGTCGGCGTTTCTGGAACCCATCGGCAGAACAGGGGGCCGGTTTAACGGAAGATAAGGCGGCTGCTTATGAGACTTTGCACCACTGTCTGGTAACCGTCTCCCAGCTCATGTCGCCTATCGCGCCGTTTTTTGGTGAATGGTTGTATAAAAACCTGACGGATGGCGACCGCGATGCTTCGATCCAGCACAATGCGCCATTTAAATACGAATCGGTGCATTTGACCTACTGGCCTAAAATTGAGGCAGAAGTAGTTGATACTGACCTCGAAGAAGCCATGGATTTGGCGCAGCGTATCAGTTCGCTCGTACATTCGATCCGGAAAGGGCATAAGCTGAAAGTTCGTCAGCCGTTGTCCAAAATTTTGATCCCGGTTTTGAGTGATAAAACGAAACGTCAGATCGAGCAGGTAGCTTACATTATCCTGACCGAGGTGAATGTGAAGCATATCGAGTTCGTTCACGACGACAGCGGAATTCTGAAAAAGAAGATCAAACCCAACTTCAAAACCCTCGGCCCCAAATTCGGACCGAAAATGAAAGAAGTGGCCGCTGCTATTTCAGCGATGACCGAAGATCAGATCCGTGAGATCGAAATCAGCAGCACGATCGCATTAACCGCTGCCAGCGGCCCGATCGAAATCGCGTTGACCGACGTAGAAATCATCGCAGAAGACGTTCCGGGATGGCTCGTAGCGAGCGAAGGCGGCCTTACCGTAGCCCTCGACATTACCGTTACCGAAGACCTGCGCCTGGAAGGCATCGCCCGCGATTTCGTCAACCGCGTTCAGAATCTGCGGAAAGACAGTGGTTTCGAAGTAACGGATAAGATCCGCATTACCTTACAAAACAACGACGGCCTGCTCGCCAGCGCAGTAACCGCCAACAAAGATTACATCTGCCAGGAAGTACAAGCCCTGGACCTCAACCTCGTCGGCGACCTGAATGGGGAGGCTACGGAGATTGAGATGGATGAGTTTTTGTTGAAGGTGAAGATTGAGGTGGTATAACCAATAAGAATGCAGCAATACGAGGCATATCCATTTGTCCTCAATGAGGGGAAAACACACTATCATTTTCAAAGCATCGGTAAACGCGGTGTGTTTGAGAAAGCTATTGAGTTTTCCCCTCTTAATGATCATGTCTACAATCTGGCGCTGCTTGATTTCAATCCGGAAACGGGAGAATATTCCGACGATACCATTACTGACAATGGCGATATGCGGGAAGTGCTTGCCACTGTGCTAAAAATCGCACTTCAGTTTCTTGCTCAAAATCCTTATCAAACAGTCTTTATTCAGGGCAACAGTAATTCCAGAACCCGGCTTTATCAAATTGCACTAGGGAAACTGTTTCCTGATGTTCATGTATTCCTATCAATCAAGGGCTACAAAAATGGGCAATGGTCTGATTTTGAACCTAACGGCTCGTTTGAAAGTTTTTTGATTGAACGAAAATTGCTAGATTAGTAAATCCAACATACGCTAAATATGAAAGTCCTCGAAAAAAAGTTCGTTCCGCTACCCAATATTCCTGGAAAAGTTACGATAGACAACTCGCTCCCAGATTTGTCTGAGAATCCCGTTGTTAAAGCCAAAGTCGAGCGTGCTCGTAAATTTCTCGAAGAACACCCCATTCCCGAGCATATGCTGAGGAGGAAATAACCACCTTATGCAACTAAAAAACTCTACCGCTATCATCACTGGCGGCGCGTCCGGCCTCGGCGAAGCTGCTGCGCGGTTATTCATAGCCAACGGTGCCAAAGTTGTAGTTCTTGATTTGAACGAAGCAGCCGGACAAGCACTTGAAAGCGAATTCCCCAACCAGCTTAAATTCATCAAAACGGACGTCACGAGCGAAAGCGAGGTTCAAAATGCATTGGATGTTGCATTGCGAACTTTCGGCAGCATTCAAGTGGTGGTCAACTGCGCAGGTATTGCGCCTGCACTTAAGATCATAGGCAAGGTCGATGGCATTTACGGTCCGCATTCCTTCGAGCTTTTTGAGAAAACGATTCGCATTAACCTCATCGGCACATTCAATGTGATGCGGCTGGCGGCTTTTGCAATGGAGAAAAACGAGCCGAATGCGGAAGGCGAGCGCGGCGTAATCATCAACACGGCGTCGGTAGCTGCTTATGACGGCCAAATGGGGCAGGTTGCATATGCAGCGAGCAAGGGCGGGATTGTGAGCATGACGCTTCCCGTAGCCCGCGATCTTGCCAAATCCGGCGTCCGGGTAATGGCTATTGCGCCGGGGCTTTTCGAAACGCCTCTATTAATGGGTTTACCCGAAGAAGCGCGCATTTCATTGGGGCAACAAATTCCATTTCCATCAAGGCTCGGAAAACCATCCGAATATGCGCTATTGGCTAAGTCCATTGTGGAAAACCCGATGCTGAACGGTGAGGTGATCCGTCTGGACGGGGCAATCAGAATGGCCCCCAGATAGTTTAAAACCCGGCGACTATGAGAGGACACTACTTTTTTAAATGGCTATTCCTGACGGTGTTGTCCGTCAGTGTCCTGCATTTTCGTGAAGCCAGCCCGGCCGGTCGTTACCGTTTCGAGCAGACTTCGAATAATGGGCATTTTAGCAGAAAGAATGTTTTCAGCTTCAAACATTTCAAACCTTCTGCTAACCCATCTGAGCTATTTGCTCATTTCAAAAATGCACAATCCGCACGTTTTTCCTGCCTTTCACTGATACTAAGCGAGGCCGCCGACAGCCATCCGGCACTAAGACTCTACCCGTCTATTAAGTACATTTACATTCAAAATCAACACTTACGCAGCCGTACGCTGTCCTGCGACGACAATTCCATTTTCCGATCGTAATCCTGCATCCACATTTCACGGATGCCTGTAACGATGCGCAAAACGCATCCGGGCTGTGCTATGCGCATAGCCTTTAAGTTTCATTTAAATCAAATGGAAAATGGGACTAAGACGAACAATTTTCTTTCTGCGGAAATGGCTTCTGCGGATCGCCATCTCGTTTATGCTCGGATTTTCGAATGCCATTAATGAGGATTCGAAGAGCATCGACGACACTACTTTTAAAATTGAAGAGACTACTAAAAAATAAGAATCCGGGAATCAGATCATACTGATTCCCAGGTTTCGATAAATATCAAATGCGTCATTTTCAGGCTCCTTGTCCGTGATAATCATCGACAGCCGCCCGGTGGGGCAAACATAATAGGCCTCCGCGGTACCCAGTTTTTCGGTAGTTGCCAATGCGATCACATCCTTTGAAGATTCTATCATCGTCCGCTTTACCTCGCTTTCTTCAAAATCAGGCCCCGTAACGCCCAGGTCCGTGTGAATGCTGCAAATCCCGAGCAGACAAATATCAGCCCGGAACTTCTTGAAAAACTGGATTGAATCGTTGCCAATCGTAACAAACGAATTTTTCAGCAAGCGGCCGCCGGCGAATAGTACGTCAACATGCTCGTGCTCTTCCAGGATCGAGGCAATGGGAAAACTATTGGTAATGACAGTCAGTTTCAAATCTTTGGGAAGCATCTGTGCGATCAGCAATGCCGACGTTCCACCATCGAAAATCACGACCTGATCATCTTTAAGAAACTCCAATGCCTTTTTAGCTATAATCTGCTTCTGATCATTGTCATACTTGATCCGGTCGCGGAAATGGTGCGGGCCGGGCGAATGCGGTACTGCGCCACCGCGAACGGATTTGAGCAAGCCCTGGTCGGCAAGCTCTTTGATATCCCTCCTGACCGTATCTTCCGACACATTCAAAAGTGTGCTCAAATGTCCCAGATAGACTTTCTGCTCATGCCCCAGCTGGTCCAGTATGATCTGGAAACGTTCTTCTTTTAACATAGTTACCCCGATTATGTTTGCAAATTTAATAAACATTTTAAATTTAATATTGCAAAATATTGCACCAATAACTTACATTTGTTGCAAATAATTGCAAATACCAATTTATTATTATGAAAAAATCGATTGCAGTAGATATGGACAATGTCATTGTCGACATTGAGGCCAACTGGATTAACCATTACGCCGACGCATTTGGCGTAAGAGTGACGAAAGAAGACATGCACGGCATCCCCGAAGACCAGGCCTTCCCGGACCCGCTGGCGGCCCGCAGCCTCCTTTATATACCAGGCTTTTTCCGCAATGCGCCGCTCATTCCCGGAGCGCAGGAAGCGATTATCAAATTGCAGGAAAACTACGAGGTCTACATCGTATCGGCAGCCATGGAATTCCCTAACTCCCTTCCTGAGAAATACGACTGGCTGGCCGAGCACTTTCCATCCATTTCTTGGAGAAACATCATTTTCTGCGGCGACAAAAGCGTCATCAACACCGACTACCTGATTGATGACCACCTGAAAAACCTCGATTTCCACAAAGGAAAGCCCATTCTGTTCACGGCCGGGCATAACCACGGCGTAGACAGGCATACGCGGGTGAATAACTGGGAAGAGGTGTTGGAATTGCTTGAAAGACTGGAAGAGCCTCAACAGGTCACTGAATAACCTTCATAATCGTCTGGATAACATCACTGATTGTTTTCGTACGGATCAGTCCCGCCTTTCGAATAATGATATTTTTATCGGCCGTGAAGAGCCTTGTCGGACGAATAAAACTATCCACCGGCAACGACCCGTTCAAAAAATCTGATACCAGCAATGGGACGGCATGAATATCCCTGGAATTCTGCGAAGTAATCTGGCATAACAGCAGATCATCGCCCGGCAGATCAGCAAGCACTAGCGCCGGCCGCTTTTTAGAGCCGGAAAGGTCGGAGAATGGAAAGGGAATTACTACAACTTCACCTTTTACAAATCTTGCCATGCTTTATCTTCTTCATCGGTCAGCCAGTCGTTTTCAAGGGACTTTTGGCTGGCATAGTGTGTTAATGTGTCGTCCTGCTCAATGTTTTTCTCCACAAAATCATTGACCGTAAAAGCAATCACTTCCACCTGCTTTCCGATAAAAGAGGCAGGTACTTCCAGCGAGATGCTTGTATTTTCCGGTGTAATAAGCGTTCTGACCATGAGGCAGTTGGTAAAGATTTAATAAATTTAACAACATTATGCGCAATTCACAACCTGGCCTCAGGCCTGCTCCTGCACCCGAGCTTTCAATTGCAACAACTCATCACGCAGCCTTGCAGCTTCCAGAAAGTCGAGATCCTTCGCGGCGGCTTCCATTTTGCGCTGGGTTTCGGCCACGAGCTTTTGCAGGTCGGTTTTGCCCATGTATTGCACGACCGGGTCGGCGGCAATGCGCACTTCCTCGGGTTCCACGTATACTTTGCGCACTTTGGAATCTGCCACCGAGGTTTGTTCCATAATGGCCTCTTTCGATTTGCGGACGGTTCTCGGCGTGATGCCATTATCCAAATTGTACTCCGTCTGAATGCTCCGGCGACGGTTCGTTTCGTCGATGGCAAGCTGCATCGAGCCCGTCATCACGTCCGCGTACATGATCACCTTCCCGCGGTCGTTACGCGCGGCGCGGCCGATCGTCTGGATCATCGAGCGGGTGTCGCGCAGGAAGCCTTCCTTGTCGGCATCCATAATGGCCACAAGCGACACCTCGGGTAAGTCGAGGCCCTCACGGAGCAGGTTTACGCCTACGAGCACATCGAAAATGCCCAGACGCAACTCCCGCAATATCTCCACGCGGTCCAGCGCCTTCACTTCCGAGTGAATGTAGCGGCATTTGATGCCCACCCGATCCAGGTATTTGCTGAGCTCCTCGGCCATCCGTTTGGTTAACGTGGTGACCAGCACACGGTCGCCGAGCTTGATCCGTTCATTTATTTCTTCCAGCAGGTCGTCGATCTGGTTCAGGCTTGGCCTTACTTCGATCTCCGGGTCCAGCAGGCCGGTTGGGCGGATAATCTGCTCTACCACCACACCTTCCGATTTCCTCAACTCATAATCAGCCGGTGTGGCGCTCACGAAAATGGTTTGAGGCGTCATATCCTCGAATTCCTGGAATGTCAATGGCCGGTTATCCAATGCGGACGGCAACCGGAAACCATATTCCACCAATGCCTCCTTTCGCGAGCGGTCACCGCCCCACATCGCGCGGATCTGCGGCATCGTAACGTGACTCTCATCCACGACCATCAGAAAATCTTCCGGGAAATAATCCAGCAGGCAGAATGGCCGCTGCCCGGGCATACGACGATCGAAATAGCGGGAGTAGTTTTCGATACCGGAGCAGTACCCCAGCTCGCGCAACATTTCCAAATCAAACTCCGTCCCCTCCTTCACCCCCTCGGCTTCTGCCAGCCGCCCTTCGGCAATGAAATATTTGATCTGGTTTTGAAGATCGTCCTGTATTTCTTTGATGGATTGGTTCAAAACGTCGCGACCGGTCACAAACAGGTTCGCAGGAAATATCGCTATCGCTTTTTCCGAAGAAAGCTTTTTACCCGTTTCCGGCTCAATACGCTGAATCTCCTCGATTTCATCCCCGAAAAAGATAAAACGGTAAGCGAAATCCGCATACCCCGGAAACACATCCACAGTATCGCCTTTCACGCGGAAAGTACCGCGGTTGAATTCCACTTCCGTCCGGCTGTAAAGGATCTCCACCAGCCTGAACAAAAACTGGTTACGACTCACAACATCGCCCAACTTCGCACTTACAATGCTTTTTTTGTATTCCAAAGGGTTACCAGCGCCATAAATGCACGATACCGAAGCAACCACGATCACATCCCGGCGGCCACTCATCAGCGAGGAAACCGTGTGCAAACGCAACTTTTCGATCTCCTGATTGATCATCAGGTCCTTTTCAATGTAGGTATTGGTACTGGAAATGAATGCTTCCGGCTGGTAGTAGTCGTAGTAACTGATAAAATACTCGACAGCGTTGGTGGGGAAAAACTGCTTGAATTCGCCGTAAAGCTGCGCGGCGAGCGTTTTGTTGTGGCTCAATACGAGCGTCGGCTTATTGACGCGCGCCACCACATTGGCTATCGTGAATGTCTTTCCGGAACCCGTCACCCCGAGCAAAGTCTGGGCAGGTTCTCCGTTTTCAATTCCTTGTACTAACTGGACGATGGCCTCCGGCTGATCGCCCGTCGGCTGGTATTCTGAAGTGAGTTCGAAATTCATAGCAAGTCGTGAAGTAACAAGGATAACGCATTTCAAAGATATTAGTTTCTTTGAAATGCGCCTCCCGTACTATTACGCTTGTTTCTGCAAAAGCGGCTGTGCATTTTCAACAGCCTTCTTTTCTTTCCAGTGCTGCCAGTCAAGGCCGAGCAGCTTGGTCATGCTTTTATCCACAAATGTGTGGCGCACGAGGTTCATACCGCCGCGTACAGCCGTGAAAATCGAATTGTTGGCGCGCAATGCGAGGCTAAAACCGCCATCGACATAGCGGATATAATGCCACCAAAGCGATGGGATGAAGATCGTCTCGCCGTGTTGAAGGATCGTTTCGTAGCCTGTCGCCCCTTTCAATGCCGGAAATTTCTCATAATCCGGGTCGAGCGGGTTCACCTTGCTCATCACCGTGAACGGGTGGTGATACAAACGGCGGCTTTCTTCGGGAGAGAACAAAATAACCTGCTTGCGCGTCTGAAACTGGGTCAGGAACACGTTCGAGCAGTCCATATCATAATGCAGGTTGGTGATAGAACCTTCCCCACCGAAAAATACAAATTTGTAGGACTTCAAAAAGCCATCCATGATCGTCGGAAAACGGATATCGTCCGCCAGCTCAGGGATTTTTTTGAAAATATCAAAAAGAAAAATGCGGAGATCGGTCGGGCCTTTTTCGATGAGGCTCAGGTAATCGCCGAATTTCATGGTTTTGGCTATCTGGAAATACTTGTCGGCGTCATGGATATGGTTGTCGACCAAGGGTACATCCAGGTTTCCATGATTTTCCCTAAGCCATTCAAAAGTCCATTTCTGAACAGCAGGCCAGTCTTTCGCCAGATCGGTAAATACCACCGGGCGACTTGGTTTTAAGTAATTTTCGATGAATTCTTCGCGCGTAAGTCCGGTGCGCTTCTCTATGGGCACTAATTTCATAGCAAGAAACTGAGTAGGTAATCGACTATTTATTGAATACCGTTACATTTTCAACTATAACGGGAGGATAACCGCCAGGGGTAAAACCGGCCATATATCCGGTCAAATGTATTAAAGAGATTTCAAAAATATAAATTTCAAGACCAGAATAAAAGAATACCCTTCAAACAGATAGAGTAAATAGGCTAGGAAATATCCCAGACATAGTAAAGTTTTAAAGAACAATCAGTTATTTTAACAGGGATTGCCGGAATTTCAGTCCATAAAGACATGAAATATTTCACAATACTTCCATCAGCCGACCTAGCGCGGTATGTACGCTTCTTCTGGGTGCTGGAACATAACCTCACCGACAGCGAGCCCTATTTCCATCGGACGATGGCCGATGGCTGCGCCGAATTGGTATTCCATTTCAAAGGCCAGTTCGATGAAATCCTGAAAACCGAACAGTCGGAGCTTTCCTTCCGTTCCGGCATTCACGGTCAGTCGCAATCTTTCCGGCGGTTCCGCATCAGCGAAAATTTCGGAATTTTCGGGGTATACCTCTACCCTTTCGCCATTCCGGCGCTTTTTGGCGTTCCGGCCGCAGAACTGAGCAACCAGATGCCCGACCTTACGACGTTCCTGGGCAAGGCAGGCGCCGAACTCGAAGAGCGTGTCATGCTCGCAACCGATCACGCCGGGCGCATTCATATTGTTTCAGAATATCTGAGGAAATGCATCCGCAGCCGTGAAGTGCATGAACCGGCAGTTTTTTCGGTGATCAGCAGTGTAATCCAATCGAACGGCCTGGCAAAGATCCCCGACCTCGCGGCACAGAGTTTTTTGTCTACCCGTCAGTTCGAGCGGAAATTTCTGGCATTCTCCGGGTTCAGCCCGAAGTTGTTCAACAGGATCATCCGGTTCCATTCGGCGCTTAATGAATATGGCAACAAGGAAAAATCGCTCACCGAGATCGCCTATGAATGCGGGTATTACGACCAGTCGCATTTCATCCACGATTTCAAGGCATTCTCCGGCCAACATCCCAAAACCTATTTCTCCGGCAATGCGGAGGGCATGGGTTACCGCGATGTATGATGTCGTATTTTTCCAATTCCAGGGCTGGTCACCCGGCTACTTTTGTTTAAACCAAAAGCAAAAATCATGAGCAATTTAAAAATCCCGAACGGCCACCAGGCTGTAATTCCTTACCTGATGCTGGACGGCGCGGCGCGGTTTAAAGAATTCACTTCCAAGGTATTCGATGGTACGATCTCGTCGACGCACTACCAGGAAGACGCGCCGGACATGATCAAACATTCCGAAGTTTCCATCAGCGGCAGCGTGATCATGTTCTGCGACGCCCGCCCCGAGTGGCCCGCGCAACCGGCCAACCTGTTCGTATATGTGGAGAATGCCGACGCCAGCTATGAGAAGGCCCTGCAAGCTGGCGGCACGAGCGTAATGCCCCCCGCCGACCAGGAGTACGGCCGGAGCTGCGGCGTGTCCGATCCCTGCGGCAATACCTGGTGGATTACCTCCGTGCAGTAAGCGTAATGCCGTCTTTATGGCTATATTTAGGCATTAAGACGGCATTTTTATATGATTAATTACGACAATAAAATTTTCGTCCCGCTCTCCAATTCTGAAAATGGCGAGGTCGACCTGCAAATGCAGTTTGTATATAAGCAAAGCGGTAACATCGTAACTTGCACCTACTCAGGCGGGCGTATCCGCAGCGGGCACCTCATTGCGCTGGTAGACGAGCGCGGACACCTGGATATGCGTTACCACCAGGTGAACGACAAGGGCGAGATCACGACAGGCATTTGCAAATCCACGCCCGAGCAACTTCCCAACGGGAAAATCCGTATGCATGAAAAATGGCAATGGACTTCCGGCGATGGCTCGGAAGGCGAATCGTTGCTGGAAGAATTGTAATATTTCATCCAAACTGAACCTGAAATGCGATTCCAACTTAGTTTATACATTCTCCTCGCGACCTTCGCCGGCCATGTTTCCGCGCAAACGTCCAAAATCGTCTCCGGCTCTACAAAATTCAGTGTAAAGTTTGTCCTCGGCACTTGTAACGGTACATTCGACGCCCCCCGCGGCGAGGCGGTTTTCAATGAGAAAAGCCCGGAGAATGCTGCGTTCGATATCAAAATCGCTGCTAATACTTTCAAGACGAACAACAACTCGCGGGATAAGGATATGAAAAGCGACAAATATTTCTGGGTCGAGAAATATCCTGATATCCGTTTTAAATCTTCCAAAATCGAGAAGAAAGGCGACAAGTACCAAGCTACCGGTACTCTTACCATGCGCGACGTTTCCAAGACCGTTACCCTGCCCTTCGACGCCAAAAAGAACGCCGATGGCACCTATTCACTTACAAGCTCCTTCGATGTAAACCGCCTCGACTACAAAATCGGCGAGAAAGACTGGAAACTGAAAGACATTGTCACCGTCAATCTGCAGGCGACGATCAAGTAGCATTTCTCCGGATTCCCCCAAGGCTGATTTTCCCCTCGCAAAAAATATTTTCAGAGTAATTGTAATTAGTCTAAATAATATTTTTTCTTTGTGATTATAATTAGTCTAAATTAATCCTCCGTGAAATATTTCTTTACGTTCTCTTTCATATTACTGGGAATCAGTAGCCTGATGGCGCAGGAGGGCAACGGCATTGTGAAGGGAAGGGTTTTATCCAAAAGTGGAAAACCAGTCGCAGATGCCACGATTCATCTCCAAAATACAACCCACGGCACACAAACTTCATCCGAAGGGCTTTTCTCGCTCTCGGCACCTTCCGGGGCATATGCATTGGTGGTAAGAACCATCGGTAGTGAAGAATCGAAGGTTAACGTCTCCATTAGAGCCGGCGAAACATTGAAAATCGACGATATAAAGCTTTCAGAAACACCGCTCGCATTGAACGAAGTGGTGGTCACCGGACAACCCGGGCCGCAATCACTGCGAAACTCGGTCTACCAGGTACGCACCATCGACAGCGAGCGCATCCGCCTGCGGGGAGCGACCAATGTGCAGACGATCCTCAATACCGAGCTCGGGATCCGCTTTTCGAACGACCTCACATTGGGTACCAACGACATACAGCTCATGGGAATATCAGGCCGGGGTGTCAAAATCCTGCTTGACGGCATTCCGCTGATGGACCGCGGCGACGCCCGCGAGAGCCTGGGCCAGATCGACATCAATACAATCGAACGCATCGAGATCGTCGAAGGTCCAATGTCGGTCATCTATGGCACCGATGCGCTGGCGGGCGTGATCAATATCATTACAAAAAAACCACAGGATGGCTCCTCGCTCAGTGTCAATGCACGTTTGCAGGAAGAGACAGCCGGCGGCGAATACGACGCATTAACGAAAAAGGGCACGCATAACCAGGGACTTGGCCTTGCCTGGCAGCACGAGCAACTGCAATTGTCGGGCAATGTGACAAGGAACAATTTCGGCGGCTGGCAGGGCTCCTCCACGGGCCGGGCCAAGGCCTGGATGCCCAAAGACCAGATGCTCTACACCGCCGGAGCGCGGCTCAGCGGCAGGCAATGGAATGTGGGGTACCGCTTCAACGGAACCGACGAAACCATTAAATACATGGGCAACCGCAACCCGAACACCGGTATTGCCGCCGACAAGGACTACATCACCAAACGTTGGCTCCACCAGGTACAATCCGAAATCAAGGCCAGTGAAAAGCTCAACATTGCGGCCGTGGGCTCGTATACCGATTACTCCCGCAGGACGTTAAGTACCAATGTCGATAGCAACGATCGCAGGACCTTGTCTACCGATCCCGGCTCGCAGGACAAATCAGTCTTCACCACGGCATTCTTCCGCGGAACTGCTTTTTACAAGGCTACCGACCATTTTTCAGTTTTGGCGGGAGTTGATTTTTCAAACAATAATGCATCAGGAGCGCGCATCAATGGCTCGCCGACTATTAATGAATATGCGTTGTTCGTGGCACCGGAAATCCACTTTGGCAATTTTTTCAAACTCACGCCCGGGCTTCGCTTCCTGAAAAACTCGGTGTATGACGCCCCACCGGTGATCCCGTCGCTGAACGGCAAACTGACTTTGAGCAAATCCCTGGATTTTCGCTTCGGATATGCGCGCGGGTTCCGCTCGCCTGCGCTGCGTGAGCTGTACTTCGATTTTCATGACGCTTCGCACTCCATTAATGGCAATGTGAACCTGAAAGCCGAGTATTCCAACAGTTTCAACTCTTTCCTGGTGTGGCAGGCCGTCAGCCGCGAAGGACTTCGCGCAAGTTCTACGCTAGGCGGCTTCTACAACGTCTTCCACGACCTGATCGACACCGGCACAGACCCGAACGACCGCACCCAGACTACCTACCTGAATATCCATTTATTCAAAACGACAGGGATTACCCTCGACAACAAGCTATTCTGGAAAAACCTTCAGGCGACTCTTGGAGCTACTTATATCGGCCGTTACAATGAATTTTCGGAGACACCGGAAGCATTTGGTGCCCTGCCTGAGTTTGTCTGGTCAACCGAAATCAATGCAAACCTGCTTTATACCTTTCAAAAAGCAGGGGCGAGCATCAACCTCTTTTACAAATTCTCGGGAAAACGGCCGACTTACGAAAGCGCCGATCAGGTCAATATCCACCTTGCGGAAACCGAAAGCTTCCACACGGCCGACCTCACCGCCAGCAAAACGCTCGGGAAGCACCTCAGCCTTCTGGGCGGTGTCAAGAACCTTTTCGATGTCACCAACCTGCAAAATACCTCCACAGATACTGGTGGAGCCCACAGCACGGGCGGCGCAGTTCCCATGTCGTTTGGCAGGTCATATTTCCTCGGCCTGAGTTTTCAATTCACTAAAAACTAATAATCAATACCCTTTCATTATAACTCCAAATAACTATGAAGAAAATAGTCCGGTCATTATTGCTGGTAGCATTCCTGGGAACATTCAACGCTTGTAGTGACGACGAACCACCACTACCGGATAACCTGGCTGCATTTGAAAGCACTGAAAAGGGTTTTGAAGGTGAAGAAACTGAAATCAAGATCGCACTTTCGAGGGCGGTGGATGCTGCTACGCCCATTTCCGTAACGCTCACACCCACACAGCTGACCTATGACACGGAGTTTACGACCACTCCCGCCGCAGCCAACAACACCATCGCATTGTCGGTGCCTGCCGGGCAATCATCAGTTTCATTCAAGGTAAGTAAGAAAACGGGGATACTGCTGGATGGCGATGAAAGCATTGCATTCAAAATAGCATCCGTAGGCACGCCGGTATTGGTTGGGACCAATTCAGGATTGAAACTGAGCTTCAAAGCGATTATTTCGGAAGGAACGAGCATTCAGCTGAACGGGATCGCGGACAAAGAGCCCGGCAGCAACGCGGCCAACTCGGTGTTCCTCGACCTGAGTTCCAATGTACAAACGCCCGTCCTCCGCAGCAGCTGGGACCTTGGCTTTCTCAACGGGACCGATTTCCGCGTCACTATTAACGGTACCAACGGTGCTTCTGTATGGGCCATTAACAAATCGGATCTTAACGCAGTTTCCGACAAGGACTTCAAAACCGACTCATTGGCTGTTGGTCAAGGCATAGGGAAGCTTTCTCTCGTGGATGATGCCACCGGCGACCTCACCAAAACGGCAATCGGAGCTGTTTCCGCGACAGATACCGACAACAAAGTTTATATCCTGAATCGCAAAGGCGGTTCGATGGACGTTCTTCCTGTGGCTGACCTGTACAAGATCCGTGTTCTCCGCAAAGGCACCGGTTATACTTTGCAATATGCCAAAGTGAATGAAACCACTTTCAAAACACTGGACATCACCAAGGATGCGGCTTACAATTTTGAATTTATTTCGCTTGAAAAAGGCGCTACCGTTGATGTAGAACCTGCCAAAGACCGCTGGGATCTGAAATGGGGTTACAGCATGTACTTCACGAACTTCGGCTCGGGACTGATCCCTTACGGCTTCTCCGACCTCGTGTTCACCAACAACCTCGGTGGTGTAGAAGCAGCAGAAGTACTCAC
>CBIHPQ010000038.1:0-23682 GCA_966211825.1 uncultured Dyadobacter sp.
TGTTGAGTGAGAAAGCCAGGAAGGACGGGAAGTTTTATCAGGACAAAAAATATGTAAAACTGGCCGGGCACGCAGCGTATTACGGGGTGTTAATCGCGCTTGATGAATTGCTGGGTAACACGGGAAAAGGGAGAAAGAGCATTGATTGGTATAAATCTGAATTGGCGAAAGTGGATAAGAAAGCGCTGACCTCATTAAATGCTGCTTACGACACGCTCCATTTGGCCATGAGTTACGACGGAAATAGCCTGGTTGACATTTCAAAAGCCGGTATTGAACTGGCCGACTCATTAATCAATTGGGTTGAAACTCGCCACGCGGCAGCTTAAAAACAGAATTACACAATGACGATAAACGAAACACAGGACGAACTAATTTCGGATTTTGAATTGTTTGATGACTGGGAGAGCAAATACGAGTTCATTATCGACCTCGGAAAGCAGTTCCCGCCATTGGAAGAGCAATACAAAACCGAAGATAATATTATCAAAGGATGCCAGTCGCGGGTGTGGCTGAATGCGTATATGGATGGCGATCTTTTGAAATTCGAAGCCGATAGCGACGCGATCATCGTGCGCGGGCTGGTGAGCATGCTGGTGAAGGTGCTTTCGGGCCACACACCGGAGGAAATTGCCAAAGCCGACGTCTATTTTATGGAAAGGGTTGGGCTGCACCAGCATTTGGCACAGACCCGGTCCAACGGACTGGCCGCCATGCTGAAACAAATGAAAGCATACGGCTTTGCTTATCAGGCCAAATCAGTGAATGCATAACCATTAACAAGACTTGCGATGTCAGAGTCAGATTTGAAAGAAGAAGTTATCAGGGCTATTAAAACCGTCTACGACCCCGAAATACCGGTCGACGTTTATGAGCTTGGATTGATATATGATCTGAAAGTGTTTCCGATCAATAACGTATTTGTGTCGATGACGCTGACCTCGCCTTCGTGCCCCTCGGCAGGAACGCTGCCCGGCGAAGTGGAGCAGAAGATCAGGGAAGTGGAAGGTGTGAACGATGTGAGTGTGGAACTGACGTTCGACCCGCCTTATACAACCGAAATGATGTCCGAAGAGGCGAAGCTGGAACTCGGGTTCATGTAAATCAGTAACAACAACTTTTAAACATTACAATATATGTATCCACCACAATTAGTGGCTCCAATGAAGGCCGAACTGGTAAATGTTGGTTTTCAGGATCTGACAAGTGCAGAGGAAGTCGATAACTTCATGCAAAACACCAAAGGAACTGCCTTGGTTGTGATCAATTCGGTATGTGGCTGTGCGGCGGGTGCTGCACGTCCGGGTGTGAGAGCGGCGCTGGCCAACAGCGATGTGAAGCCAGATCACCTGGCAACTGTTTTTGCAGGGGCTGATCTTGAAGCGACCGCGAAAATGCGCGAGTACACGTTGCCATATCCTCCATCTTCGCCGGCCGTAGCGCTGTTCAAAGACGGTGAGCTGATCCATTTCGTGGAGCGTCACCATATCGAAGGCCGTTCGGCTCAGATGATCGCTGAACATTTGAAAATGGCATTCGAAGAATTCTGCACAGAAGAGGCATAATTCGAAACTTAATTAATGACTTGACGGCTACTTTCGATTACATTTGAAAGTAGCCGTCTGTTTTCAATACCTGCCAATATGCGAGGACATCGTTTCACGAAATACATTCCGCCCGAGCAAGGGCCTAACAGCAAGTTCGACCAGCTCCTTGATATTTTTCAACAGCTGCTGCTGATGACCTCGGGCGACGTCTCGGAGGCCATGTCGTGGCTGAGCCAGCTCGATCGCCAATATAACCTGACCAACGATTCGTACGGCATCGGCGATTTCTTTGAAGACCTCAAAAAGAAAGGTTACATCACCGAAGAGAAGCAGGAAGGCGAAGAAAGGCTCATTATGACGCCGAAAGCGGAGAAAAGCATTCGTAAGAGTGCGCTGGACGAGATTTTCGGCAAACTGAAAAGATCTAAATCCGGCGGTAACCATCACACGCCCCACATAGGAGCGGGCGACGAGCTCACGAGCGACATCCGCGATTTTCAGTTCGGCGATACGCTGGACCAGATCTCGATGACCGAATCGATTAAGAATGCGCAGGTGAATCATGGGATCGGCGATTTTATGCTCATGGAAAACGACCTGGAAGTAGTGGAGCGCGAGCAGAAAACCACTACTGCTACGGTGGTCATGATCGATATCAGCCATTCGATGATCCTTTACGGCGAAGACCGCATTACGCCTGCCAAAAAAGTGGCGCTGGCCCTTGCTGAACTAATAAGGACCAAGTATCCCAAAGATTCACTGGACATTATCGTGTTCGGAAATGATGCCTGGCAGATACAATTGAAAGATCTGCCGTATCTGGAAGTAGGGCCCTATCACACCAACACCGTAGCCGGTTTGGAGTTGGCTATGGATATTCTGCGCCGCAAAAAGACGCGCAACAAGCAGATTTTCATGATCACCGACGGTAAGCCGACGTGTTTGAAAGAAGGTATCCGCTATTATAAAAACAGCTTCGGTCTCGACCGCAAGATCATCAACAAAACCCTCACACTGGCCGCGCAATGCCGCCGCCTGGACATTCCGGTGACAACCTTCATGATCGCCACCGATCCTTACCTGAAACAGTTCGTACAGAATTTCACGCAGGTGAACAACGGACGCGCCTATTACAGCAATTTGCAGGGACTAGGCGGCTTTGTGCTCGAAGATTTTCAAAGAAACAGAAGGAAGAACGTTAAGTAAAACTTGGTCAGGTATTGTCATGTATAGTCAGGTGTGGACAGGTATTGTCAGATATAGTCATCTGAAAATATCCTCCTGAAAACATCTGACTATTCAACACAACACAACACCTGACCAAGCCTGACAATACCTGACTACAATTGACCATTCCTGACAAACCACGTCCATTACTTCGAACCAACCGAAATCATATTTGCAAACAGGCGGTACGCACCGGTGACGCCTGCTGGGAGCTCACGGAAGAACGACAGGCCGGTGTAGATATAATGCCCTTTGCCGTATTGGGCGTAAAGTGTGCTGCCTTCACGGGCAGGTTCGTCTTTATCGTTTGACGAGAATAGCGCCGCATAGTTTTTCTTGTCCCAATCCTGGGCGAAATACAGCCCGCGCTCCTGGATCCAGCCCTCGAAATCTTTTTGGGTGATTTTATTGGGATAATTCAAGACAGGATTCTCAGGTTGCAGGAAACGCATTTCCGCATCTTCCTCGGTTACTCTCTCACGTCCCAGCTCAATGTTGAACGGGCCGATCTGCTTCACTTTCTGACCGCCGGGGATGGTATATTGCACGACCATTGTACCGCCGTTTTTGACATAATCCATCAGTTTTGCCTGATAATTATTCAGGTACGCCTCCGTGTTATACGCACGCACGCCTACGATGATCGCGTCGTACTTGTTGAGGTCTTTGGCCAATCCCGCTTCATTGAGCATGGTTACCTGGCAATCCATTTGCCGTAATGCCGTTGGCACATCGTCGCCGGCACCGGCAATGTAGCCAATGTTTTTAGCAGCAACCTTAACATCGATTTTGGCCAGCTTGGCGGAGGATTCCGGGAAGATTGTCTGGCTTGGAATGTGCTGATAGGCAATGGTTTTAACGGATTTGTCATAATTTTTACCATCCACAATTGCCACTGCCTTGATCACCGCCTCCTGATTGCCAGCCGGTGGTGTGACGATGAAAGAGAAGTATTGCTGCTGATATTTATTGGTCAGGTTGAACTCGGCAGATTCGGGAACGGCCTTCCAGCCTACGGGGATTTCCGGTTTCAACGTACCTTTTACATTGTTGCGCTGTGCTTCAACAATAATGCTGACCGTTTTTGCCTCCATCGACGGGAAAATGAACACCGGTTCGGTGATAACGGTCGTTACCAGCGGCCGGATCTCGAACGGGCGGTAAATCTCGCCCTCAGCCGGGTCGACGGATTTATATACCCAAGGTTTTTCAAATACAAATTCCTGCCCGCCGATTTCAAATTTGTAGCTGGTTTTTGTTTCCGGACGGTTTTCAGGATAGCCGATATCCTGCTGGCTATCGATCTGGAAAATGCCTCGTTCGATGGGTTTTTCGAGCCAGTAAGGCTGGCTGGTTTTCAGCGTTGCCGGTAATAGGGTCTTTTTGGGAAACGCATTCATTTCATTGGCATTCAATGCAAGGTTCAAAACGCTGTCCGCTGATTTGCCCGTCCATTGCAGCGACACGAGTTTCACAGGGTAATCCGAGCGCTTTACAACACCGATATTAATCCGCGCCTCGTCGCCCGCAACCCCCGAAAAGTCATTGGGATTGGTCTCAAACCAAAGCCCGGCGCATTGCTGGATCAGGTCTTTGACTTCTTCCTTTTTTGTTTTGATATAAATATTGCCGGAATCCAGCTTGCTGAGCTCCGCATTGATTTTGAGTAGTTCCGGAATCGAAGCCGACGGTTTGTTGACCGAATAATTTTTAATGGCCGCGGCCACCAGCGACTGCACTTTCTCACCGCCCTTTACGCGTTTCCAGCTCACGTCGACGCCATCGAATAGATTTTTTTCAGCCGGCGTACCCACTTTATGCAAAAAGAAATCGATCCGCTCGCCGCGTTGCGGGGCACTTCCGAAGCCCTGGCTGCGGTGCTGGCTGCGGCTTAATGCGGCTATTTCCGTATAAGACTTCCCTAAAACGGGGTTATAGCCGCCGATTTCAATGGAAATGAAAGGGTTTTTCTCCTCGCTGGGCGCTTTGTTGGTGAAGCCCGGTGTGAATGTATTCCAAACCAGCCGCTTGGGTTGCCAGGTTTTAACAAATTTGAGCTGATCCGGATAGGCTTTTGCATCGGCCGCCAGGTTAAAACCTTCTTCGGCCAGGTAAGCCGAGGTCTGGTGATGGCCGTGACCGGCACGCGGATCGGGCGGGAAGCGGGTAATGATCACGTCGGGCTGAAACTTGCGGATCATCCACACCACATCGCCCAGCACCTTGTCGCGGTCCCAGAAATGCAGCGTCTCGTCGCGGGTTTTGGAAAAACCAAAATCATATGCGCGGGAAAAAAATTGCTGCGCGCCATCGATTCGCCGTGCCGCAAGCAGCTCCTGGGTGCGGATCACGCCGATATTGTAGCCCTGTTCGGCGCCGATCAGGTTCTGACCGCCGTCGCCGCGGGTGAGCGAAAGGTAGCCGGTGCGTACGAGCTGGTCTTTGGATAAATAGGAGAGCATCAGCGTATTTTCATCGTCGGGGTGGGCGGCGATGTAGAGCACGGAGCCCAGGACGTTGAGTTTTTTGATGTTCTGGAAAATTTCGCTCGAAGAGAGCGCGGGAGTCTGCGCAAAAAGACGGGTAGCGAAAAGTACGAGGACGAGCGTAAAAAAACGGTGCATATCGGGTTAAGGTGGTTGATTTAGGGCTGATTAGATGGTCCAGGTAAGTACATAGTCTTCAAATGTATCAAATTGGACCTGTACCACTTCCCGGTGATTACCTATTTGCAGGTTAACTTCAAAACGGCCGTTTTGGTTGCCGGAAAACGGATTTATCGTGATATGTTTTTTCAGATCGACGGAAGCCTCGCCGGCATATTTGAATACAGATTCCTTCGCCGACCAGATCAGATGCATTTGCACATTGTTTTCCAGATCAGCCCATCCCAGCTCTGAATCATTTAAAAAGTAAAAAGAGCCCCGTGAAATCGAGGGCTTCATTTGCTGGATATCCACGCCCACAGGCGCGCCCTCACGCAGGTATACGCACACAAATTCGCCCGAATGCGACATCGAGATTTCCGTCCGGGAACCCGTCAGATGCGGCTTGCGTTCGGCATCGTAACCTATCGGTATGTGCCGGCCCAGCATTTCTTTCAGTAACACCCTGCAAGCCAGCCATTCCTGCTTCCTTTTGGTTTTGGAAATGCCTTCCAATGCTTCCGTTTCCGCTCCGGGCAAATCAAGTTTTTCCAGTAAATCTTCCCACGGTTCGGTCATGCGCCATAGGCCCAGTTTTGATGCCGGTGAAACGGTTTTTATAGAAACGATGCCCATTATTGTTAATTTTGATATCTGATCAGCCCCATTACCGGTGGCTGCCTGCTGATTTCTATGTGGCCTAAAAACAAAGTCCTGCGTTCCGCACTCAAAGCATTCTCCATTTTCCTGTTGGTCCTCGGGTTACTGTTCGGACTGTTCCTGTGGCGAATCCGCGTGCCCAAGCCGGAGCTTGAAAGTACTAAAACTGTCGAAAGTTACAAGCGGGAGAAGGTAGGGGAGAACCATTACCGTGTGGGCAACAACTGGCTGCGGAAAAACAAGCACGGCATTTGGGAAATGTACCTGGAAGGCGCTCCGTACGAACGGGGACTGATTTATGGTATTCTTGCGAAAGAGCTGATGGAGAAGCAGGAGGTGCATTTTGTAGGGCAGATTAAGGAAATGATCCCTAGCTCCATGTTCCTGCAAGTGCTGAAAGGTTTTGTGGGCTGGTTTAACCGCGACATTTATAAATACATTCCCGAGGAAAACCAGCAGGAGATTTATGGCGTTTCGCAATCTTTTTCAGACCAGTTCAATTACATAGGCCCGAAATACTACCGCATTCTGAACTACCACGCGGCCCACGACATTGGTCACGCGCTTACGGACCTGAATATGGTGGGCTGCACCTCCTTTGCCGTAAACCATTCGCTCACCAAGGATTCAACATTGCTCATTGCAAGAAACTTCGATTTCTACATGGGCGACGCATTTGCCGAAGACAAGCTGATCGTCTTCATGAATCCCGACAAAGGCTACAAATTTGCCTCTTACGCGTGGGCGGGACTAACGGGCGTGGTTTCGGGGATCAATGAAAAAGGTATTACTGTTACATTAAATGCATCCAAATCGGATATTCCGTTCGGCGCGAAGGAGCCTATCTCAATTTTGGCCAGGGAAATCCTGCAATATGCAGCTACGATCGAAGAGGCCCGGAAAATTGCTTCCAGAAGCGAGACGTTCGTTTCCGAATCGCTCCTGATCGGCTCGGCGGAAGATGATAAGGCGGTGATCATCGAAAAATCGCCCCAGAAAATGGATGTATACGACTCAGGAAAGGATTACCTGGTTTGTGCAAACCATTACCAGAGCAATGCATTTGTGAAGGATTCGGTGAATATCAATAATATTAAGGATACGGACTCCAAAGCCCGTTTCGACCGCATGACGCAGCTCATGGGCCGTTCCTATCCGATGGATGTGAATCAGGCTGCAACGATTTTGCGTGACCAGAAGGGCGTCGACGACAAATTCATTGGCTATGGCAACTCCAAGCTGCTTAACCAGCTCATAGCGCATCACGGTATTGTGTTTAAACCTGCCAAAAAGGAGTTCTGGATCTCGGCGCCGCCCTACCAGCTCGGGGAATTTGTGGGCTACGATCTTACGCGAATTTTTGCGAAAAAAGGTCATTTTCAGTCCTTTGATTCGCTGGACATCGACCGGGACCCTTTCCTGGAATCGGTGGATTATAAAAAGTTTGAGGCATTTAAATCAGTGAGACAGAAAATCACTAAATATGTGATGCTGGACGCACCGCTTTCGCTGACGCCGCAGGAGGAGAAGACATTTGTCGCCAATAATGCGCAGAGCTATCTTCCGTATTTCTTCCTGGGGGAATATCATCAGAAGAAGGAGGATTTTGATAAAGCAATCAGCTATTATGAGCAGGCGTTGAAGCGTGAAGTTTCTTCATTGAATGAGAGGAAAGCGATAAGCAAAAAAATAGCTGAGTGCAGAGGCAAGAAGATAATAAACCTTGACGACAACTAGCTTTTCCATAAAACATCAGATTGCCATGAGTCCCGAAACCCAGCAGCCCGCGTTGCAGCAGCTTTTGTTGCACGTTTCCAACTATTCAGCATATTACAAGCGGATTTTTCGAGAACAAAATATCCATATCGACTCGATCAAATCGGTGGCCGATCTCGCGCAGCTGCCGTTTACGACGAAAGACGATCTGGCACAATACAACGACGATTTCCTTTGCGTGCCCAAAAGCAGCATTACCGATTTTGTGACCACGTCCGGCACGCTCAGCGATCCGGTGGCATTCTATCTCACCGACTCGGACGTTGAAAGGCTGGCGACCAATGAAGCTGAATCCTTCCGGTGCGCAGGCGGCTCCGAAAACGACATTTACCAGCTCATGACGACCATCGACCGCCGTTTTATGGCCGGCCTGGCTTATTGGATGGGCGCGCGCAAAATGGGAGCGGGCATGATCCGCGTGGGCCCGGGCGCACCGTTCCTGCAATGGGAGTCGGTCCAGCGTTTTTCACCGACCGTCATCATCGCCATTCCTTCCTTCATTCCCAGGCTGATCGACTACGCGATCGCCAACGAGATCGACTTCAGGGCATCTAGCATTCAGTCCATCATTTGCATCGGCGAACCGATCCGTAACCCCGACTTCACATATAATGAGCTGGGTAAGCGCATTACCTCGCAATGGGATGTGAAATTGTATTCCACTTATGCCTCTACGGAAATGGGCGCGGCCTTTACGGAATGCGGCGAAGGCAAAGGCGGCCATTTGAACCCCGATCTGCTCATCCTGGAAGTAGTGGATGAGGAGGGTAATGCGGTAAAAGACGGGGAACTCGGTGAAGTGGTGGTGACGACGCTCGGCGTGGAAGGCATGCCGCTGCTGCGCTATAAAACCGGCGATTTATGCAATGTATATTATGAACCTTGCGTATGCGGGCGCACGAGCCCGCGCCTGGGGCCGGTCGTGGGAAGAAAACAGCAAATGATCAAATTCAAAGGAACTACGATATTCCCGCCGGCGCTTTTTGATGTGCTCGATGCGGTGAAGGAAATCGATTTGTACCAGGTAGTCGTATCTAAAAACGAGTTCGGGAACGACGAGATCACCATCGTGCTGCCGATGCAGTTGCAGACCTCCGCATTCAAGGAAACCATGCATTCATTGTTCAAATCCAGGCTCCGCGTATCGCCTTCACTGACTTTCGTAACCGCTGAAGAACTAACTTTCCGGATCTACAAACAGGAGAAACGCAAACCTGAAAAATTGATCTATATTTGACCCCTCTATTACCATAAAAATAAAGTTACTACCATGAAAAAGTTCATTTACGCGTCTGCAATGGCCATTACGTTCCTTTCCGCAGATGCAGCCCTTGCCCAACGTGTGGATCTCCGTTCCGGGGATGTAGGTGTATTATCGGGCCAGAAAACTGTCAATGTAGAGTACGATTATTCCGAGTTTGGGGTAGGTAAATTTGCGACCGAGCAGGAATACCTCGACAAGAAATCCTCTGAGTATAATGCGAAGGAGGCCGGCAAAGGTGACACCTGGAAAAAGGCCTGGGTAGAAGACCGCAAGAACCGGTATGAGCCCAAGTTTGAAGAGCTGTTCAACAAAGGTTTGGAAGATAAGGGCATTACGGCTGTGAAGGGCCGCCCCGACGCGCAGTATACCCTGATCGTGAAAACCAAATTCGTGGAGCCCGGCTTCAATGTAGGCGTGATGCGCAAGAACGCGTATGTCGATTACGAGATCGACCTGGTCGAATCGGCGAATAAATCCAATAAAGTTGCTGAAATTGGAATGAGAAATGTGCCAGGCGGCCAGTTTGCAGGTTTCGATTTCGATACCGGCACACGCATCGCCGAGTCCTATGCGAAGGCGGGCAAATCCCTGGCGGCATTTCTGGATAAAAAACTGAAATAAACCAAACGTTCCCAATTACTCGCAGTTATGAAAAAGTTATTACTCATCGCATTCGTGTTGTTCCATGCAGCGGCAGCTTCGGTCACGGCGGCCGACAACACCATGGCCGACCTCTTTGCCGGCAAAAGCAAGCTGGTTTTCCTGGGACTCGATTTTACGCAAGCCAAATACATCGGCAAAATTGGTTTTACGGACCCGCAGGCGATCCAGAACCAGCATATTGTAAGCTGGAACAACCTGATCGAGCTCGAACCGAAGAAATTTTCGCTGCAAAAGGCATTCAGCCTGAAAGACGACCAGTACAAGTCGAAAGTGGAGGATATGGTGGCGCTCAACAAATCGGTGAATGTTGAGAAAAACATCACTGACGAGGAGTACAGCATTACCGAAGACCAGGTGAAGAAATCTGTTGCTAAGTACGCATTGAGCGAAAAAGACGGCATCGGTGTGGTGTACGTCGTGGAAAGCCTCAACAAGAATGCAGAGAAACTGGTAGTTTGGGTAACGTTCATTGACCTTGCCACCAGGAAAGTGATCCATACGGAAAAAGTAGAAGGCAAAGCGGGCGGTTTCGGCTTCCGCAACTACTGGGCTGGCGGTGTTTACAAGATCAACCAGGAGATTGACAAAAACCTTTATAAAAAGTGGAGCAAATCATTCAAAGCATAAAAAGTAAATAGAATTGTTTATTTTTAAAGCTCAGATTGATTACCGATACCATAACATTCTTTCGTAAGCTGTGATCTGTTTGCCTGAGTCTGGTGAACGTTTCACAGCTTACTGTTTAAAACCACTAACCCATTACCGTGCGTCTGGCCAACACGTTTTTCCTGCTGCTCGTTTGTCTGCTCTTTACCAGTTGCGGTAAGATGCTCTACCGTTCGGCTGCAAAAGCTTTCACCAAAGGTGCCAAAGAAGCGCCTTATGACGCGGTGATCGTGCCGGGTTTCCCGTTCAACGGCGAGAAATGGGACATGGTTCATCAGCTCCGGGTTCACTGGGCCTACTATCTGTATTCCAAAGGCTATACCAAAAACGTCATCTTTTCGGGTGGCGCAGTGGCTACTCCCTACATTGAAAGCCAGGTAATGGCCAATTACGCGGAGGCGCTCGGCATCCCGCGCGAGCATCTGTTTACAGAGGAAAAAGCCCAGCACAGTACGGAAAACGTATATTATTCCTACCGGCTTGCAAAAGACCTCGGCTTTTCCAAGATTGCACTTTCCACCGATCCCATTCAGACGAGTTATATGCGGAAGTTCATTAAAAAATTTGAACTCCCGATCGGACTTTTGCCTACGGTGATCGACACGGTGAAAACGCTCAACGTTTATGAACCCAAGGCCGACCATAGCAATGCGATGGTAAAGGAAGGTTTTGTCAAATTATCGGATAAGGAGGGTTTTTTCAAACGCTTTCGCGGTACAATGGGCAAGTATATCGTTTGGCATGAAGAAGATTTGAAAAAAGCCAAATACAGAAGGAAATACAAGGACCGGATGATCCCCTCTTCCGAACAAACAGGGAACAATAAAAGCGTACAATGAAAAAAGAATTGTCGGCTATTGAAGCCAAGTATGAAGCACAAAAGATAGCGTTTGGCCCGATGTACTTTCAGTCGGTAGTGGCATTGAGAGACTTGGGCATTTTGCAATACATCAGCGAAAACCGCAAGGGAGTCAGCATTGCCAACATTATCGAAAATGTGAATGTCTCGGAGTATGGCGTGACCCTCTTGCTGGAAGCGGCGGAAATCCTGGGCGTGGTGGAAATAGAAAATGATGTGGTCAAGATCAGCAAAATCGGCTTCTTTCTTTTGAAGGACGAAATGACGCGGGTGAATATGAACTTCATGAAGGACGTATGCTACCTGGGCGCCAATCATATGACCGAAAGTATCGTCAATGGTAAGCCCGAAGGCCTGAAAGAGCTGGGCAACTGGCCGACGATCTACGAAGGGCTATCGATTCTGCCCGAGCCTGCGAAAACTTCCTGGTTCGAATTCGACCATTATTATTCCGACAATGCATTTCCCGATGCGCTGAAAATCGTATTTGCCAAAAAGCCGAAACTGCTCTTTGACGTAGGCGGAAATACGGGTAAATGGTCGTTTGCGTGCTGTGACCACGATCCGGAAGTGAGGATTAAAATACTCGATCTGCCGGTGCAGCTCAATGTAGCGCGCGCGAATGCGACAGAGCGCGGCTTGCTCGATCGCATTGATTTCCACGCGATCGACCTCCTTGATACTACCCAGAAAATCCCTCAGGGCGCCGATGTGATCTGGATGAGCCAGTTTTTGGACTGCTTTTCAAAAGAACAGATTGTAGCGATCCTGGAAAATGCCTGTCAGGCAGCCTCTGAAAACACCACTTTGTACATTCTGGAACCATTTTTTGATAACCAGAATTATCCTGCTGCGCATTATAGCCTCGTGGCGACATCTTTGTATTTCACAATCATGGCCAACGGCAATAGCAAAATGTACAGGATCGAAGTGATGAAAGAGCTGGTATGTCAGGCTGGGTTTGAAGTGGTTAACACTTATCCGCTGATCGGCGACAGTTATCATACGATTCTGGAATGCAGGAAAAAGGCTTAACGCCTGATCCTTTTATATCCGGAATACGTAAATACTGATTGTTATGAAGCGATTTTTCATGATTTCCCTCGCCGGTTTGTTCGCATTGGCATTTACGGCAAATGCGCAGGTCGATAAGGGGACTTATTACAAAGCATTGTCGAGCGGACAGGAGTAATCGATTGATCAAATGCTCGCCAAACTCGAAACTGAAAAATCGACGCCGAAAATGAATGCCTACAAAGGCGCATTGACGATGAAAAAGGCGGGTTTTGTGAAAGGGGTAGGAGGGAAAGTGAAGACTTTTAAAAAGGGCGCACACCTGCTCGAAGACGAGATCAAGAGCAACCCGGGCAATACCGAGTTCCGCTTCCTGCGCCTTACAATACAGGAGCACGCGCCGGGGATTTTGAAATACAATAAGGAAATAGATGCCGATAAACAGGTGGTGGTTTCGGGCTACGACAAGCTGGACGCCGATCTGAAAACCGTCATTGCCGATTATGCGAAGGATTCGAAGGTGTTGAAGGAATCGGATCTCAGATAGGAACGCATTAACAGGATTTGCTGATAAATGAAAAATATATTAGTCGTAAACTACTCTCAATCAGGTCAGTTAAATGAAATTATCGATCAGTTCCTGGTTCCGTTTCAACCTGAAACCGTAGAGCGATTAGAGATTTTTCCCGCGAAGCCTTTTGTATTTCCCTGGACCAGCGACGAGTTCTTCGATAAAATGCCCGAATGCGTGCAGGAAGAGCCGATTGCGCTGCAACCGTTGCATTTCGGAGCTGAAAAGTATGACCTGATTGTGATGGGGTACCAGCCCTGGTTTTTGTCGCCGTCGCTGCCCATTACCTCGCTGCTGAAAGCAACCGAATTCCAGTCGAGGCTGCGCGACACCCCGGTGGTGACCGTGATCGGCGGACGGAATATGTGGCTCAATTCGCAGGAAAGCATTAAAAAGCTGATCGCCGACGCCGGCGGGAGGCTGGTAGGCAATATTCCGCTGATGGACCGCGTTTCAAACCTCGTCAGCGCCGTAACCATTCTTCACTGGATGCTTACGGGCCGGAAGGAACGCAAATGGGGCTTTTTCCCGAAACCCGGCGTGAGTGACGAGGATATTCAGAGTGCATCCCGGTTCGGATCGATCGTGAAAAAGGCTTACGATAACCGGGAATACGCCGGTTTGCAGAAGGAAATCATGGCCACAGGCCTTATTGAGATACCTACCGACATCCTTTTTATTGAAGGCCGTGCCAAGAAACTTTTCAGGATCTGGGCCAATCTTATCAAGACGAAAGGGACGACGCCCGCCAAGCGGAAACGGCTTGTGGGATTTTTTAAATATTACCTCCTGGTGGCCCTTTTCATGGTAGCGCCAGTGCTGGTGACGGCATACCGGCTGCTGATCGCGCCGTTTGCCGCCAATGCGATTAAGAAGAAAAAAGAATACTTTTGTGGTGTAGAAACCAAATCATAATGTCAGAAGCATATATTACCAGGATTGCCAAGTTTTTACCGAATGAATCCGTTTCCAACGAGGAAATGGAAGAATATTTAGGATACATCAACGGAAAACCTTCCAAATCAAAAGCCATCGTTCTGCGCAATAACGGTATCAAAAACAGGTATTACGCATTGCAAAAAGACGGCACGCCTACGCACACCAATGCGGAAATGGCGGCGCTCGCCATTAGGGACCTTTTCAAAAATAACCCGGCGGAGATCGGCGAAATGGACTTGCTGAGCTGCGCCACGTCGAGCCCCGACCAGCTGATGCCTTCGCACGCCTGCATGGTGCATGGTAACCTGCCCGAAGCGGCGTCGATTGAAGTGGTATCGCCTTCCGGCGTGTGCTGCGCGGGAATGCACGCATTCAAATATGCCTATATGGCCGTAAAACTGGGCGAGAAGCAGAAAGCGGTTTCGTGCGCTTCGGAGCGGCTGTCGTCGGTATTGCGTTCGGACCAGTTCGAGGATGAAGTTCAGCAGCTTGTCAAGCTGGAAAAGAATCCGTATCTGGCATTTGAAAAGGACTTTTTGCGCTGGATGCTCTCGGATGGCGCCGGTGCGTTCCTGGTAGAATCCGCTCCCAATACAGAAGGAATTTCCCTTAAAATCGATTGGATTGAAGGCTGTTCCTACGCGAATGAAATCGAAGCCTGTATGTATATGGGCGCTGAAAAGCTGGAAGACGGTTCACTGAAAAGCTACAAGGACTTTACCGCCGAGGAGATCCAGGACCAGTCGATATTCAGTATCAAACAGGATGTGAAGCTTTTAGGCGAAAAAATTGTTAAATTGGGTTTCGCCAAGCTCAGAGATATTCTTGTTAAAAAAGGGATAACCATGGACGATGTGAGCTATTTCCTGCCGCATTTGTCCAGCTATTTCTTTGAAAGCAAGATCGATGAATTTTTCAAAGAGAACGGCATGCCGGTGCCGAGGGAAAAATGGTACACCAACCTCGTTACCAAAGGCAATGTCGGCGCCGCTTCCATCTATATGATGCTGGAAGAAGTTTTCAACAGCGGGGCTTTGAAAAAGGGCGAAAAAATATTGCTGGCTGTTCCGGAAAGCTCGCGCTTTTCCTATATGTTCTGCCTGCTGACTGTGTGCTGAAAACATCCAAAAGCTGCCCATAACGATGAAAAAGGAAGACCTTCCGCAAGATCCCGGCGCCCTGGCCAAATTCACACGGGAAGTATGTTACGTCAAAAACGATGACGGAAAGTACGAAACCGCATTGAGCAAAGGCTGGGAGGTGAAAAAGCAGGCGCTGGATAGTGCCTGGGAGGAGGTCAACGAGCGGGTGGAAGATGCGCGGAAGGCGGTGGCAAATGGGGAAAAAAGCCCGGTATACTATTTTATGGAACTCCGCCTGATGGATTTGTCAGTTCTGTCGGGTTACACGGGCATCTTCCCGTTTTTTATCAAACGACATTTCAAACCATCCGTTTTTAAAGGTCTCAGTGAAAGAAAACTCGAAAAATATGCCCGGGCTTTCGACATTACTGTGAGCGAGTTGAAAAATTTTAAAGGTTGATCCAGTGAATATTGATAGTCAAACGGATGAGTTCCATCACGTGCAGACGGCCCATTGCGAAAACGGGGTTACCACGGCATTGCTGCGTTACCACGGCCTCGATTTCATGACTGAGCCGCTGGCTTTCGGCATGGGTTCGGGCCTGTTTTACATACAAATACCTTTTCTGACAGTCAACAACGGTCCGGCCATTTCATTCCGGACGATGCCCGGCGCGATATTCAAGCGCACCTGCAAGTCGCTGGGTGTGGAGGTAACGCGTAAGAAGTTCTCCAATCCGGCCGCTGCCGAAGCATTCCTTGATCAGAAAGTAAAGGAAGGCGTGCCGGTGGGCTGCCAGGTGGGAGTTTTTCACCTCACTTATTTCCCAAAAGAATACCGCTTCCATTTCAACGCCCATAACCTGATCGTTTTTGGCGAGGAAGACGGCCGCTACCTCGTAAGCGACCCTGTAATGGAAGATGTGACCTCACTTTCAAAAGAAGACCTTTCCCGCGTGCGTTTCGCGCAGGGCCCGCTCGCACCTAAGGGACATATTTATTTTCCTGAAAAAATAAAGCCTGTCACTCAGGAAATGATCCGCAAGGGCATCGTGTCGGGAATCCGCCGCAATGTGCGTGATATGCTGAGCATTCCGGGGAATTTCGCCGGTGTGAACGGCATTCGCCATACTTCCAACCACGTGCGCAAATGGCGCGACAAGCTGGGCTTGCGCAAAGCGAGCCTGTACCTGGGCCAGATCGTGCGTATGCAGGAGGAGATCGGAACCGGTGGGGGGGGCTTCCGCTTTTTGTACGGCGCATTCCTCGAAGAAGCCGCAGCCTATTTGCAGGACGATCGCGTATCCAACATCTCTGAAGATTTTACCAAAGCCGGCGACATGTGGCGCGCCAGCGCCATCAAAATGGCGGGGGTGTACAAAGGCCGACTTACCGAACAGAAAGATTTTGAAGAAATTGCCGATATGATGCTGGAAATCCGTCTGGTAGAAAAGGAAGCATTTCAGAAACTTTCGGGCCTGAAACTAGGCAAATAAGCGCTGATGGATATGGTGGGTCAGGTGTGCATTGAGATCAGGGATGTGTATAAGCGCTATCAATCCGCCCAGGAAGATAGCCTTGCCGATGTGTCGCTCGACATTGCGCAGGCCGATGTATTTGGCTTGCTAGGCCCGAATGGGGCGGGAAAAACAACGCTGATCTCCATTCTTTGCGGCATAATCCCCGTTTCTTCAGGTAGTGTTCAGTTTTTTCACAATGGTAAACAGTATTCGGACCGGGAGAGGAAAAGCCGCATCGGTTTTGTTCCCCAGGAATATGCGTTTTACCAGGAACTGACCGCACGCCAGAATCTGGATTACTTCGGGGCTATGTACAATTTGTCCAAAAGCAAACTGGAAGCACGCCGTGAGCATTTACTCGAAGTGTTGGGACTTGGAAAAGCCGCTGATAAGAAAGTAGGGACATTTTCAGGCGGAATGAAGCGGCGCGTGAACCTGGCGATCGGTATCATTCACGAGCCGGATATTCTCTTTCTCGACGAGCCCACCGTGGGCGTCGACGTGCAGAGCCGGAATGCCATTATCCGCTATTTGCAGCAGATCAACCAGGCCGGGACGACCATTATTTACACTTCGCACCACATGTCGGAAGCGGAGGAGTTTTGCAAAAATATCGCGCTGATCGACCATGGAAAGGTTATTGCAGCTGGTGGATTGCAGCATTTGAAAACCGTGCATGAGGTAGAAAATCTGCAAACACTATTCATCAACCTGACCGGCGAGGAGTACCGCGATTAAACTATGTTCAAATTATATTCATCACTACGCAAGGAACTGCTGCTGCTTATCAACGATAAAGTAGGGCTGGCTTTGATGTTTCTGATGCCCTTGCTGCTGGTTTTTATCATTACCATTATCCAGGACAGCGCTTACAAGATGGTCAATGAAAACCAGATCCCGCTTTTGGTCGTCAATCATGACACGGGTAAGGAAGGGGGGAAGCTGGTGGATTTGCTTAAAAAATCAGGGCTTTTTAAGATAGATTCCCAAAATAGCATTGCGCAGGAATCGCTGAAATCGGAATTGCTATCACGAGGGAAAATGATCGCATTGTACATTCCGGCCACGTTTTCGGCCGGGCTTGAAAGCAATGCGGAAGATGTGAGCACTATTCTGATGGACGATCTGGGTTTGGAGCACGACACGACCGCCCGGGATAAGGTTTCCATGCGAAAATTGTCTTTTTATAACGACCCTGTTTTACAGGAAAATTACAGCTACTCGGTCATGAGCGTGATCCAGTCGTACATGAGTGTGATTGAAAACTCACTGATGATCGACCGGATGTATGCCAATATGGACATTGCCGAAAGATCGGCAAAGTTGAAAGATAAGATGATTTCCAACCGCGTCGGCATTGATCAGATCGTGGCGCGGAACAATAATTCGACAGCCATCCCCAATTCCACCCAGCATAATGTCCCCGCCTGGACGATTTTTGCCATGTTTTTTATGGTCGTCTCGCTGGGGAGCAACATTGTAAAAGAGCGCGTGAACGGCAGTTTTCTCCGTTTGAAAACTATGCCTACGACTTTCATGGTGGTGATGTTCAGTAAAATGGCCATTTACGTGATTGTAGCGGCATTACAGGTGGCGCTTACATTCTCGATGGGCATCTGGATTCTGCCGAAACTCGGGCTGCCGAAACTCAGCGTACCTGACAACATCATTGCCACCGTGGCCGTGATATTCATCAGCAGTATGGCGGCGGTGAGTTACGCTTTGATGATCGGCGCATTTGCCCGGACAGAGCAGCAGGCCAATGGATTCGGGGCGATCTCGATCATTATTTTCGGTGCTATCGGCGGAATTCTCGTACCCACGTTCGTCATGCCGGGTTTCATGCAGTTTTTCAGCAACTTTTCCCCGTTGCATTGGTGCCTCGAAGGATTTTATGTATTGTTTTTGAAAGGCGGAAGCTGGCACGACCTGCGTACGGTGTTCGCTTTTCTGGGCATTTTTATAGTGTTTTGCCAATTGGCTACATATTTTAAGTTGCGGTTGGAAAGAATTATTTAAGTTTGACGACCGGACGAACCTCGAAAGTGATTAATTAATCAATATGGACATAGAAAGCTTGAAGCCTATTCTGAAAGGGCAAATTGTACAATACCTGAACTTGCTGGACATTAACCCCGCCGACATCAAGGACGACGAACCGCTTTTCGGAGGCGACCTTGGGCTGGATTCCATCGATTCACTCGAACTGGTGGTGTTGCTGGAAAGGGAATATGGTATCAAAATCAATAATCCGGCCGAGGGGCGCAAGATCCTGGTCGATGTAAATCACATGGCGGAATACATTCTCGCCAATACAAAAGCCGCATAATTTTTCGATGGGAAGGGTGTTGGTGACCGGTTTGGGCATGATTTCCGCTATTGGCAACAATGTGCGGGAGAATCATGACAGCTTGCGCAGCGGGCGTTCGGGGATTGGTAGGGTTGCCTGGTTTGAGTCGCTGTACGCATCGTCTTTGCCATTTGGCGAAGTGAAGCTAAGCAACGATGAGTTGAAAAAATCACAGCATCTGGAAACCGCTACCGGCTACACGCGCACCTGCCTGCTCGCCGACAAAGCATTTGCGGAAGCGATAGCCGATGCCCAATTGACCAGCGGCCAGCTTTCCTCGCTCGATACCGCATTGATCTCCGCCAGCACCGTCGGTGGCATGTGCCTGACCGACCAGCTTTACGAAGATGCCAACCACAAATCGGAAGGCTCAGAATACCTGGAATCCTACGGCTGCTCGGCGCACACATTGAAGCTCGTCAAAAGGTACCGCATTAAGGGTTTCACCGACACCATTAATACAGCCTGCTCGTCATCGGCCAACGCCATTATGCTTGGCGCACGGTTGATCCGCTCAGGGAGGGTCAAAAGGGTGATCGTAGGCGGCGTGGATAGTCTGGCGAAATATACTGTCAATGGGTTTAATGCATTAAAAATCCTTTCTGAAACTCCCTGCAAACCATTCGACGTCCATCGCGACGGCCTGAACCTGGGAGAAGCTGCGGCATATCTTGTGTTGGAATCCGAAGAACTGGCGGCCGGAAAAAAAGTGTACGCCGAGGTAGCGGGTTTCGGCAATGCCAACGACGCTCATCACCCCTCGGCCATGTCCGACGAAGCCACGGGCGCGATCCGCTGCATGCGCGAGGCGATCGGTTCGGCCGGTATCGAGGTTTCGCAGATCGGCTATGTGAATGCACACGGCACCGGCACGCAAAACAACGATCAGGTGGAGTTTTTTGGAATGGGGGAGTTGTTTGAAAAAATGCCGCCTTACAGTTCAACGAAGTCGTTCACCGGGCATACTTTGGGCGCAGCGGGCGCTGTGGAGGCTATTTACAGTATCCTGGCCATTGTTCACTCTGAATTGTTTCCAGGCTTGAATGTGCATGAACCGATCGGCGGACCGACCTCTGCGCCGGTAGCCGAGTGGCGTAGCGACTATCCTCTCCATTATGTCCTTTCCAATTCCTTCGGTTTCGGAGGGAATTGCACGTCGCTTGTTTTTGCCAGTGTAAATTAATTTTCCTGCATTAGCTTAGAAAGAATGTCCTGGGCCGCCACCGCGATGACCGTTCCGGGCCCGAAAATGCCTTTTACCCCCGCATCATACAAAAACGGATAATCCTGCGCAGGGATGACGCCCCCGGCGATAACCATTATATCGCTCCGCCCTAGTTTGTCCAGCTCGCCGATCAGCTCGGGAATGAGTGTTTTGTGGCCGGCAGCAAGGCTCGATGCGCCGATCACGTGCACATCGTTTTCGATGGCCTGCATTGCTACTTCGCGCGGTGTCTGAAAGAGCGGGGCAATGTCTACATCAAACCCCAGGTCGGCAAAGCTGGTTGCGATTACCTTCGCGCCGCGGTCGTGACCGTCCTGGCCCATTTTGGCGACGATAATCCGTGGCCGGCGACCTTCCAGCCGGGCAAATTCGTCGGACATTTCCCGTGCACGCCGGAAGTCCTCATCATCTGAAACCTCTGTGCGGTAAACGCCCGAAACCGATCGGATCGTGGACTGGTAGCGCCCGAACTCCTTTTCCATAGCCTCTGAAATTTCTCCTAATGTAGCTCTTTTGCGGGCCGCGTCCACAGCTAATGCCAGCAGATTTGAATGCATATCCTTTCCACCTGGTTCATTACACGCGCTGGTAATGCGGCCCAGGGCCTCGCGTACTTCCGGTTCATTTCTGTCCCTTCGAATGCCTTCAAGTCTGGCGATCTGCGCACGTCTTACCGCTTCATTATCAATTTCGAGTATTTCAAAAGATTGTTTTTCAGTGGTTTTGTACCGGTTAACCCCCACGATCACCTCCTTGCCCGCGTCGATACGCGCCTGCTTGCGTGCGGCGGCTTCCTCGATGCGCATTTTGGGCAGGCCGGTTTCAATCGCTCTGGTCATACCACCCAGTGCTTCCACTTCTTCAAGAAGCTGCCAGGCTTTTTCGGCGAGCTGCATCGTGAGATATTCGACATAACAGGAGCCACCCCAGGGATCGACTGCCTTGCACAGGTCTGTCTCTTTTTGAATAAAAAGCTGTGTATCCCGGGCAATGCGGGCCGAGAAATCGGTGGGAAGGGCAATGGCCTCATCGAAAGAGTTGGTATGCAGCGACTGCGTGTGGCCCATTACAGCGGCCATCGCCTCGATGGTCGTGCGGGTAATGTTGTTAAATGGTTCCTGTTCCGTGAGGCTATAACCGCTCGTCTGGCAATGCGTGCGGAGCATCAGCGACTTTTCGTTTTGCGGATTGAACTGCTTCACAATCTTAGCCCATAACATCCGTCCGGCCCGCATCTTCGCAATTTCCATGAAGTGGTTCATCCCTATTCCCCAGAAAAACGACAGCCGCGGCGCGAAATCGTCGATCGGTATGCCCGCGGCGAGGCCCGTGCGAATGTATTCGAGCCCGTCCGCAAGGGTGTACGCGAGTTCGATATGTGCAGGCGCGCCCGCCTCGTGCATGTGATAGCCGCTGATGCTGATCGAATTGAAGCGGGGCATATTCTGTGAAGCCCAGGCAAAAATATCCCCCACAATGCGCATCGACGGCCCCGGTGGATAGATGTAGGTGTTTCGCACCATAAACTCTTTCAGGATGTCGTTCTGGATCGTCCCGGTAAGTTGGTCCGGCGATACGCCCTGCTCCTCCGCAGCGACGATAAAAAAGGCCATTACCGGTATTACCGCACCATTCATTGTCATCGATACCGACATTTGATCCAGAGGGATCTGGTCAAAAAGCGTTTTCATATCCTCCACCGAGTCGATCGCTACGCCCGCTTTCCCTACATCGCCGGTCACGCGCGGGTGATCGGAGTCGTAGCCGCGGTGCGTGGCCAGGTCGAATGCTATGGATAAACCCTTTTGTCCCGCAGCAAGATTTCTCCTGTAAAATGCATTGGAATCGGCTGCGGTTGAAAAGCCAGCATATTGCCGGATCGTCCAGGGACGTTCGAGGTACATGCTCGCGTATGGGCCGCGCAGGAACGGGGGAGAACCGGCGCCGAATGCGAGGTGTTGGGCTTCGGTAAGGTCGCTGGCAGTGAAACGGGTTTTGAGCGGGATGCCTTCGGCGGTTATTAGCGGTTCAGATTGCGTGATACCGCCGTTTTCGTTCGCGGTCCGATCAGGAATATTTCTGAAAATGTCGCTATCCGTCGTTGTCAGAAAGCTTTCCCAGGCAGCTTCGGCGAGCTTTAATGTCATATCTTCCAGTGCAAAAGCGCCTGCCGCGGGATCGGCTACCTGAGAGAAAAAACTCTCGTATTTAAGAATGTAGGATACGTGCAGGGCGAGCCGCTGAGCTAAGGCGCTATCTGCATTATCGAATGGCAGCACCGTAAGCGCATCGCACCCGCCGATGACCGCGCTCATAGCCTGGGCTGTGGCCCTTACCAGGTTGGTGTGGTCGGCCTGGTCCTTCTGGTAAACGAATGATGATCTGGCATGAATAAAGGGTATGCGCTGTTCGGCAGGTAATGCTAATGCAAGTGACATTTTTTGCAGAAGATACCGTAATGCCCGCAATTTGGCGATTTCAGTCAGGTATTGGGAGCTGACCGGAACGCAGAAAGTGGCTTGTTCGAATGCCTGCTGAGGCGATACAACGTCATTGGGATACCCATTAAAAAAAGAAGTAAGGGCTCCGGCCAGCTGCGTGACGGGATCAGCGCCTTGCAGCTCGATACGAACCGGCCGGGAATCCTGAGCGGGCCCTTCGTTCATATTCAACCAGCCGCCAGTTTGCCTTTGGGCTCCCTGGATTTCCGCCACTGCCGCCCAATCAATTTCAGCCGCGGTGACATATGGCTTGAAATGTAAGCCCGGTCCAACTTCCCAGCCGCCGAGCATTTCAGAGCGCCCTTTCAGCTCTCTGATCGCCAGCTGCGCCCAGGCCGCCTCTTCAGAGGGAAGAAATTCCGAAAACAGTTTTGCTGACATGGGCTGATGGGTTAATGGATAAATTCCGGAATGCGCCATTAGCAAAACTACAAATTTTGAGACGCAAAAGCGGGTGCTGAAACATCAAAACCGCTTCTGTAACCATTTGGACACGATTAAGCTCGCAATTTTATTTTGGGGTTTGCAGATACACCTGGTGGCTGTTAAATTGAATGTCCGTTTCATCTGGAGAGATCAGGTATTTTTATATCTTTGCCGTCCTTTTGAATTATGATACTCAGAGTTTGGTAAATTATACATTGGAAAGAATCAGCACAAATAGAGAGGTAGACCAGGTTTGGGATGCTTGCCTGAGGATTATTCAGCAGCACATTCCCGATCAGAGTTTTAAGACGTGGTTTGAACCCATTCGTCCCTTAAAACTCTATGGTAAGGTGCTTACTGTGCAGGTTCCAAGCCAGTTTTTCTATGAATGGCTGGAAGATAATTATGTCAATCTGCTGAGGAAGGCGCTGGATTACGCGATTGGTCGCGACGGATTATTGGAATATTCCATTATCGTCGATACCGGCAACGAGAAGCACCAGCCGCTGACGATGAATGTTTCAACGCAGAAATCTCCAAATTAGTCCAAACCGGATAATTTCTCGACCGACCCCCGCATGGGAGCCACGGTGAGGGAGAAAGACCAGGATTCGCTCACGCTCGATACGTATCTGAACCCCAATTATTCGTTCGATAATTTCATCGAGGGTGACTGTAACAGGCTGGCGCGTTCGGCGGGTTTTGCGGTAGCGCAGCGTCCGGGGCTTACGTCGTTCAATCCGCTGA
>CBIHPQ010000039.1:0-23266 GCA_966211825.1 uncultured Dyadobacter sp.
ATCAGCGGAGCTGGCGAAACTTTTACAGTACGTAAAATTTCAAACGGTATCGGTGTTGAACGTGTTTTCCCAATCCTGTCACCAAGCATCGCGAAAATCGAGCTTATTCGTCGTGGTAAGGTACGTCGTTCACGTTTGTTCTTCTTGCGTGGCCGTCAGGGCAAAGCCGCTCGTATCAAAGAGCTTAAAACTACGAAGTAATCTGAAAAGACCTTCGGCACGAAATTTTAAAACCCTGCAAGCGAATTTTTCTTGCAGGGTTTTGTTTTTTAATCGGCTATAAGCAATAAGCCGTAGGCTATAAGCTGCTTTGGCACCTTTTTTACACCGCTTACAGCCTATGGCTTACAGCTTAAAGCTTTTTACAAATGACCATTTCTTTTTATAAATATCAAGGCACTGGCAACGACTTTGTAATGGTCGACGACCGCGAGCTCCAATTCCCGGTTTCGAAAGAGCTGATCGCATCGATCTGCCACCGGCGCTTTGGCGTGGGGGCCGACGGGCTGATACTTCTTCAGAATGCCGAGGGATACGATTTCCGCATGGTGTATTTCAATGCCGATGGCGGTGAAGGCAGCATGTGCGGCAATGGAGGACGCTGCGTCGTTCGTTTTGCCAACGACCTGGGGCTTTTTGAGCATAGTACCAAATTCATCGCCGTAGATGGCGAACACGAAGCCACCGTGTCGGGCGATACCATCCGCCTGAAAATGTCGAATGTGCAAGGCGTGGAGCGATATGAGGAATATGACTTCATGAACACCGGCTCGCCCCATTACGTGACCTACGTGGAGGACATCCATGAAGCCGACGTCGTCAATATAGGCAGCGAGATCCGCTATGGATCGGTATATGGCCCGAAAGGCGGTACGAATGTGAATTTTGTGGAAGTAATCGAAGACAACCACCTGAGCGTGCGCACGTACGAGCGTGGCGTCGAGGACGAAACGTTTTCGTGCGGTACCGGCGTGACTGCCTGCGCATTATCCGCGCATATCCGCGAGGGATGGGAAGGCCCCGTGCAGGTCGAAACGATCGGCGGTACGCTGTCTGTTGAATACCGGGATGCGGGTGAGGGAGAATTTAAAGACGTTTACCTGATAGGCCCCGCCGTGCGGGTTTTTGAAGGCAGCCTGAATGTGTAAAAGACATTCTGTAAAAATAAATGAAAAGCCCCGCAGATCTCAGTGATCTGCGGGGCTTTTCATTTACTCGGATTCGATAATGCCGCCTGCTACATGGTAAATCTCCTTGTCGGTCCATTCGGGTACGCGGCAGTAGTCCATGGCAGCTACTTTGCTGCGGACGCCGTTGGTGCAAATGACGATAATCGTCTGATAAGGTGCCAGCAGCGGCCTTTTTTCGCGGATCTCCGCGAGCGGGATATTCAGCCCGCCCTCGTTGAATTCGTCGTATTCCCAATTTTCCCGAACATCTACCAGCACAGCGCCCGGATTTTTACGCAATGCACGCGCCTGTCGAAGGTCAATGTCCGAGTAAGCTTTTCTTGCCATACTGCCAGGTTATCTGCCCAGGGAGTAAGGATGGTCGTTCACAACGGGGATATTCTTGGCGATCAGCTTGTGAATATCGCGCAGGTAAACTTTTTCCTCCCTGTCGCAAAATGACAGGGCAATGCCTTTCGCGCCTGCACGGCCGGTACGACCGATCCGGTGGACATAGGTCTCCGGAATGTTCGGAATTTCGTAGTTGATCACGTGTGTTAAGTCATCCACATCGATACCGCGTGCGGCGATGTCGGTAGCGACCAAAACACGGGTGGTCTGGCTTTTGAAATTCTTCAATGCATTCTGGCGTGCGGTCTGAGACTTGTTGCCGTGAATTGCTTCGGAGGTCACACCCGCTTTACGCAATACTTTCACGACTTTATCGGCCCCGTGTTTGGTACGGGTAAAAACCAATGCGGTAGCAATGGATTCGTCTTTCAGAATATGCAGCAGCAGCGAGTTTTTGTCTGATTTATCTACAAAAAACACCGACTGGCGAATGGTGTCGGCAGTGGAAGAAACCGGTGTAACTTCTACTTTTACCGGGTTTCTCAAAATGGTACCCGCCAAAGTGACGATAGCCGGAGGCATTGTAGCCGAGAAAAACAGCGACTGGCGTTTGGCCGGAAGCAGCTTGATCACCTTTTTTACGTCATGTACAAACCCCATGTCGAGCATGCGGTCGGCTTCGTCGAGCACGAAAAATTCCAGCTGGTTCAGTTTAACGAATCCCTGGTTGATCAGATCGAGCAAGCGGCCTGGTGTGGCGATAACCACTTCTACCCCTTTTTGCAATGCGTCGGTTTGCGGTTTCTGGCCCACACCACCGAAAACAACGGTGTGCCTCACACGCGTATGACGCCCGTACGCAGCGAAACTCTCGCCGATCTGGATTGCCAGCTCGCGGGTAGGGGTTAAAATCAATGCACGTATACGGCTTTTTTCAAACTTCCCAACCGGGTTTTCTTGCTGCAATTGCTGCTTAGGGTTCGCAAAAGCGGCCGTTTTACCGGTACCCGTTTGCGCGCAGCCCAGCAAATCTTTATTTTCTAGAATAACCGGGATAGCTTTGGCCTGAATGGGAGTGGGAGTGGTGTATCCTTCTTCTTGGAGAGCCTTTTTGATCGGCTCTATGAGTTCTAAATCCTGAAATGTCATTTGGTCTTTTTAATGGCTGCGTGATGATCATCCATTTTAAACGCAGCCTGCATAATATGAATCGGCCGATCCGGCCAGGTGTATAACAGAAGTATGTTTTTAAACGTTCAGTGAGTATACTTCGCAAAAGTAGTCACTTATCGTGTAAATTTGGTCATCATCATCAACACAGCTACATTATGGGCAGGATTCTTACCCTCACACTCTTATTGTCGGTCTTCTTTGCGGCAGCAAATGCGCAGGATGTACTCGTACGGAAAAACGGCTCCATTATCGAAGGAAAGGTGGTGGAAGTCGGTGTAGACAAGGTTTTATACAAAGTTAGCAAGGAGGCGGATGCGGCCAATTTCGTAGTCAGGAAGAACGAACTGCTGAGGATCGAATTCGGGAACGGGCAGACGATCTGGTTCGACAAACGTGCGGAACGCAGCCGGGAGCGGGGCCATGAGCGGAATTCGCCGGTGATCCAGAATGAAGATTTCGGCAAGAACAAAATAGACATTTCGCCATTCAAGGCATTGGACAGCGGTCCCGGGTTTGGGATCAGTTATGAAAGGATCCTGGACAAACGCGGCTATTTCGGTTTGCTTTTGCCTTTTACGGTCACTATTCCCGATAGCTATTATGTTCCGACCATCAGCGATAATGCCGACGATCAGATGTACTATTTCTCGCCCAGTTTGAAAGTTTACCCCTTTGGCCAGAAACGTGTCACCTATGCGGTAGGGCCGACTCTCTTCGCAGGCATCGGAAAAAGATGGAACAATTATACGGACTACGATCCCTCAACAGGTGTCCATACGAGTCGCGAAGAACAACGGGATCGCTTCCGGATGGGGTTGCTTGTTAACAATTATGTCAATTTTCAGATTACCCAGCATTTCCAGATTGGCCTTAATGCCGGCTTAGGACCGCGCTATATCGACCACGAGTCATTCCAGAGCAGTAAATACAGAAACCGCGGAATGGATATCACGGGTGAATTCAATTTCAGCCTCGGCTTCCGGTTCTGATCATTTTACGACGCGGAAAACGGGATAGCGCATATATTCCTTTTCCGCGTACTCCGAATTTTTGTAAACAAAATCGAGCTGAGCGTTTCCGCTTTTGGCAAATTCAGGATCGGCTTTGCGTTTCTCGTCCAGCTTTGCTTTCAGGCCGGGCGATTTTTTAAGTAAATCCGAAGCAAGATCTTCAAAGACATAACCCGAGTAATGCTCTTTGGCCTGCAAAATGGTGTCAAAGAAATTCCATTTAAAAAACGAATCCACCGCTTTGGGTTCGAGGGTTTCGATAATGTAGCGGTTTGAAGATTGGTTTACAGGAATATACCAATCTCCTTTTTTGAAAACCAGTTTCTGTTTTTCGGTTCTTAATTTAACGGAAGTGTGCCAGTAATGCCCTTCAAAAGGCGTTTTTGGCGTTTCGAGCTCGTCGATGTAATAGGTTTCGACATCCATTTCCACATCCTTTTCCAGCGCATTCATTTTCACGCCATTCAACCGGAGCAGTTCGGCGACATTGTGCCAGCCCTGCGGGACGATGTAAGCCTCGGGGCGCGTCACCTCATCAAGCGGAATGTAGGTGTCGTAAAATGGAATGTCTTTCGTAAACGGCTTCGACCGGTCGTAATGCAGCCTGGGCAGCCCGCTCACTTCGCTCGGAATGTACTCCGGTTCATAACCCTTGAAGGTGATAGTCGATTGTTTAGACTTGTCGACCTGCCAGCTGACCGCGAACCTCTCCTGCTTTTTAACCGCTTCTTTCGTCTCATTCCGCAGTTTCAATAGCGCCTTGCGGTGCGCTGCCAGGAACCTGATATTACCTTGCAAATAGGCGTAAGTCGATTTGACCCGCTGCTCGTAGGGTTTCAGCATATGCGTTTCGGTCATCACGCCGATGGTATGAAACAAAGCCGCGTAGCCCGTAGAGTAACGTGGCCAGTCGGGAAATTGGACAAAACCTTTGTCGGGTGTTTGGCCGTATGCATTCACATAAGGCGTCGCCTCGAAACCTGCTTCTTTTAGATGCCGGTACATGTAGGGCAGGAAAACCTTTTCGTTGAAATCGCCGAGCGGGCCGCCGAGCTTGTCTTTCTGGGCGTAATCGAGCGTCATTACATATTGGTAATCGGCGCCGTTGCTTACGTGCGTATCCGCGAAAAGATCGGGGTCGAGTTCATGAAAAATGGATGCGAAGCTCCGGGCATTGCGGGTGTCGGCTTTGATGAAATCCCTGTTCAGATCATAATTCCTTGCATTGCCCCGAAAACCATATTCCTCCGGCCCGTCCTGATTGCTGCGGGTGGTACTGTTGCGGTTCAATGCGCCGCCAACGTTGTAGAAAGGGATAATGGCGACTACGACGCTGTCCAGCTCCGGAAACTTCGCTGGATGAACGAGCATGTCCCGCAGGAGCATCATCGACGCATCCACCCCGTCGGGCTCGCCCGGGTGGATCGCGTTGTTGATAAACAGGACCGCTTTGCCCTGGGCTTTCAGTTTTTTGATATCGAAAACCTTATTTCTGGAATACAGGACCAGATGGAGCGGCCTGCCGCTATCAGTAAGGCCTTTTTCCTGCATTTGTATTTGCGGGAAGTTTTTGGCTAAATGCTGATAATAAGCAATTCCTTCCTCGTAGGTCGGGGTCTGTTTACCGCCGCTTTTTTCAAATCGGGTCTGGTACTGTGCCGCTACATTGAATGCTAAGGCCAGCAGGAAAATGGTCGGTGTGAAGCGCATGAACGGAGTGAGGTATCAGTATTTGTATTGTTCGATCAGGTGGAGATAAGGGTGCAGGCCATGATGGATAAACACCTGCTGATCCGAATCCGGATATTCCTTGTAATAGGCGTCGTCGGCGAAAAGCACGATCGTCGGGCCGGTGCGCACGTAGTTGCTGCTTTTGTAAAATGCGGGTGACTGGTATTCGGGCAGGTTTTTGGAAACGATTTTCCCTGCATATTGGCCGAGGTACCGCTCATAGTTTCGCTGCGCCTTCTCGCTGGGCTTCCTCATTCCCTTATAAGCATGCCGCATCCCGATGCGCGCGATGAGTTTTTGCTTTTTGATAACGCCTTCGATATTCTTGAACGGGTTCGTATTGTTAAAATCGCTCAGCGTCTGGACAGAAAACGGCACCTCCGGCACCCAGTCGGCCGAGTTGACCACATTATAACCCCAGCCGCCATCGATCGTATGCTCATATTCATAGGCAAAATATGTGTTACACACCTTGGGGCCCGCGCTGGCGTAGGTTTTGAAACCAATGTCTTTTGGCAAAATGCCCTGTTTTTGAAGGGAATAGAAATGGGCTGTCAGCAGATAGGCAAGAGCACCGCCCTGGCTGTGGCCCATGATCAGGAAGTCCCGGATGCCGGTTTTGTACAGTGAATCGACCTTTGGCAAAATATCCCTGGACAAGTAGGCCGTGCCGACGAGCCAGCCAATGTGCACAGCGGCTTTGGGGCTGCTTGCCAGATCGTATTTAAATGTATAATCCTTCGTGATTTGGAGCTCGCCGCGGGCCGGTACCATGGCTGCGTAAAAGTTTTCAAGCCATCCTACGGCGTTCAGCGTTGTGCCTCGGAGGTTGATCATGGCTACCGAAGACTTGCTTTTCCAAAGTCCCCAACGGTTGTCGAGGCCTATGACGGGTGAGGTGTAAATCGAGTCGAATTTCGTTGGCCTGGGTATTTTGAACTTTTGCTGCTTTACCATACCTGTGTCGTACAGCATTGCATGAGCATACATCAGTTCCTGGTATTCGGCTTTGTCGAAACCCGGTTTCAACCTGCCGGGTTGTCCGAAAGCAGTTTGTACAGAAAGGAGGGCCGCAAGCAGCAGAATGAGTAAGCTGGCGTGCCTTTGCCTGGAAGGCCCGTTACTGGTCGAGGTCTTTTGCATGATGGATAGCGAAGCGTTGAAAACAAGGCAGACTCTGATTTACTAATGTAGGAAAACAATCAATGCGAGCGTTTTTTTGATGTTTTAAATCGAATTTGCAGCACTTTTTCAGACAGTTGTTTCATATTAGAATACTATTAGAGTTTACCCGCACGACCGGTTCCGTCTTGAATGCGAGCCTGGAATATCGTATTTTTGGTTAGTCTAAAAAATATTTTCATGGAGCTGTATTATTCTTTTTCTGCATTAATCGTCCTCTCTGCGATATTTTCCTACATCAACTCCCGGTTTCTGAAATTGCCCCCGTCAATTGGCGTAATGGTAATCGCGCTGATGGTTTCGTTGGGACTTATCGCGACCGACAGCATATTTCCGCGCACATTCATCCGCATTTCTACGCTCATCGCCAGCGTTGATCTCACCGAAATACTCATGGGTGCAATGCTGAATTTCCTGCTTTTCGCGGGTGCGATCCATCTGCACCTGGAAGATCTCCGGGAGCAGCGGCTGCCGGTCATTATCTTTTCAACCGTCAGTGTCGTCATATCGACTTTCGTCATCGGGTTCCTGATGTACTATATCCTGCCATTACTCGGCATTACCATTCCGCTGATCCAGTGCCTCGTTTTCGGCGCGTTGATTTCCCCGACGGATCCCATTGCAGTGCTCGGCATTCTGAAACAGGCAGGAGTGCCCAAATCCCTCGAAACCAAGATCGCCGGCGAATCGCTGTTCAACGACGGTATGGCGGTAGTGGTGTTTATCCTCATGCTGGCGCTGGCGCGTGGTGAGGAGGTGAATACGTCGTTTACGGGCATTGCAGGCCTTTTTGTGAAAGAGGCGATAGGCGGTATCGTACTTGGCTTGCTGCTTGGGTTTTTGGGTTCCAAAATGATGTACCGGGTAGATGGCTACAATGTACACGTGCTCATTACGCTGGCGATCGTGATGGGCGGGCACCTGGCGGCACAGGCGTTGCATATGTCGGGCCCGCTCGCGATGGTGGCAGCTGGTTTGGTAGTGGGTAATTATGGTAAAAACCCCGGTGCCGTTTCGGATACCGAACGCGACTATATCGATAAGTTCTGGGAGCTGATAGACGAAATCCTGAACGCCATCCTGTTCCTGATCATCGGTTTCGAATTATTGCTGATCCCGGATATGAAGCAATATGGCTGGGCGGGGCTGGCAGCGATCGTGGTAGTGCTTTCTGCACGATTTATTTCAATCTATATTCCGGTTAAACTGATCCCGTTCAAAACCCGCTTTGGCAAGAAATCCATTACAATATTGGTCTGGGGAGGTTTGCGGGGTGGTGTGTCGATCGCGCTGGCATTGTCGATCGACACGCATTTGAACAAGGACCTGTTACTGGCGATCACCTATTTTGTGGTACTGTTCTCGATTATCGTCCAGGGCCTTACCGTCGGCAAACTCACAAAGCGCTTCCCGGAAGAGGAGGAAGAAGCGATCGCTTAGGAAGCCGGCCCGGCGACGAGCTGGTTGATCAACGCATTAATTTTGTTCAGCCAGAGCGTCTGTCCTTCACAAGTCCAGTGCGAATCGCCTTTCAGATACGCAGAACGGCCCATTTTCCGGAAGTCGGCAAGGATATCAATGTAAGGTATCCCGAGTTTGGGATGACTGTAAACGCGCTCGATAAGGTTGTTGTAAGCACCATAATCCGGGCTTAATACCGAAACCTTATTAGGGATAATAGACAAGATCACGTTGTTGAAACCCAGCGAATCCGCAAAATCGCGGCTTGCATTGAGGTTCGTGATCATAGAATCGAGCTCGGTGGGGCGAATGGGCGTAAATGCCGAAGTGATCTCCGGCGTGTCGGTATCCATGTAGTAGACAATGTCGCGGTCATCATTCACCAACGTTACACCCGAACCTACGCGGTTGAAAAAGTGGTGGTTGAAGTCGGACTTCCATTCTTTGACGCGCAATGCGAGGTCGTTTTGGAACAGAAAACCGTCGAGCCGGTCGGCGGTGTGCGAGCCTTTGAACGCCTCGTCGAGCCGGTGTACAAACTTTTGCGGAGCGCCATTGGCCACAAATGTCGCGCTGTCGGGAACGAGTACGGTAATTTGTGACGACGAGAATTTCTGGCGGAAATGCCTTTCGACGCTTTCGATGAGCAGGATATTATGTTCCGTCGTATCGAGTTTGATATGCAGGAAATCCGACCATTTTACCCAGGTATATTCGTCTACCGGAAAGTCCTTCTTTTCGACACGCCCTTTTTCCGTAAAACTATCGCCAATGATGTACAAATGTACTTTTTTGGCAGATTGTGGTCGGGCAGGCGGTGTATAACCGGTGCATTGCTTGCGCGGATCGCGGAATTCCGACAGCGTCGAGAGTTTGTACAGATCACCATATTGATAGCCATCTTCCACAGCCTGCTCTTTCCAAAGCCATGGCAAAATGGTTGGGCTAAGCCCAACTGTCCAGATGATACATCCGACGGCCAGAATGATATATCTTAAAATTTTCATAGCATTATCTCAACTTGATCGACCAGACTTGTATTTTCTTCTCCGATCGGCTGAATATCAATAATTTGTAATAACCTGGCTGATAGGTAAGCTGAACCGGCATTTCAGAAGGAATCGCTTTGTCGCCGAGGCGCTTTCCGTTCATATCGAAAACCGTGGTATAGCTGCCCGATTTGATCGTGATAAAGCGGTTGTCGACGCCGAAGAAATGATACTGGATCGTCGCATTGGGCAGAATATCCTTGATCTCGAACAATTCACGGCCATCTTTGGTAATAATGGCAGTTTTTGAGTTCACCGACCGCACCAGGATCCAGTCGAGTGAGTTGCGGTCAAAAAGAATCCGGAAACGCGAGCCCGGCTCGGGGCGCAGGAGCTGCCGGCGGGAGGTAACTTTGCCGTCGAGGGTAATGCGCACCAGCTCACCCGAAACGCTCACACCCACGAGTTCGGGCTGGCCGGTTTCCTGGTTTTGCGCCCAGGTAAACGGACTTTCCGCCCGCGTGAGGATATCGACCGGAAACCCGGGCCTTACCGTTCCATTCTCTTTGAGCAGATAGATCTTTCCGTTTTGCTGCGTCACGATAAATCCTCTGTTACCGATCTGGTTCAATGCCACTACGGGCCCTACAATTTTCTCAAACCGTACCGAATGGTTCAGCTTTTTAAGCGAACGGGTCACACTTTCCCACACAAATAACTCTTCGGCCGAGCTCTTCACGATAAACCGGTTACTGCCGTCCTCGCCGCCATCGATGAGGTACAATGCGGAAATAGGATCGGAGGTAGGCAAATGCGCCTGGAACGCCGACACATTGGTGGAATCGTCTTCGTCCAGCGCGTACACCGTACGCCCGGTAGCGAAAATGCGTTGCTGGCGCCCGATATTCAGGAAATCGACCTTATAGGCGGCGGTGCTGATAGGCCCGTTCAGTTTGGCGATGGTTTCAGTTTTCCCTTCGCGGAGGTTGTTGGTGCGGAGCAAGTTATGTTCTTTGTCGGTCAGCAATATCTCCGAACTTCCGTCGATCGGGTTTTGCAATGCGGCCAGCTCCGAATCGTAAATGTCCGGCCACTCGATGTCGATGTTCAGGAATGTGCGGTTCAATACCTTGCTGGCGGTCTGCCGTTTTTTAGGATGGAATGTCAGCTCGGGAAATGCCTCACTTCCTTCAAAACGGCATTGCAGGGTAATCGACTCAATCTTGGCGGTCAGGTCGCTGTATTTTTTGCTTACCTGCGTTTCCTCACCGGATTGGGCTTTTCGCAGGTTTACGATCATCGAAAGCTGTGCCTCGTTGCTTGCGTTCGTGAAAACACTGTCGTATTCCGGTGACTGTTTCCAGGTGATCTGGTTTTCGTAATCCACAATGTAGTTCTGCAATACCTGTGAGTTGTTGCTGATCACGAGGTAGGGCGCGATGTACGTAATGTAGCTGCGCGGAAAGCCGGTGAAAATCGGCCCGTAAAGTCCTGCTGGCAGTTCGGGAATGGGTACGGAGTAAATGTCGTAGCCCTGGTACTGGTCGGCCGAAACGTTGCTTTCCTGGTTGGCCAGTCGAGCCAGCTTTTGCAATACCGGCCGCACTTTATCGTAATTGGAAAATTCCGTAAGCAGGATTTTTCCGTCGGTAATGCTGTTATTTTCTTCCAATTGGCATAAAACAAACTCTGAACCGATGTTATCGACCAACAGATTGCTCTCGCCGGTGATATAGTAGTTGAGCTTATCCCAGGCCGGTGATTTGTATTTCCTATGCCATTTCAAAAAAGCCGTTTTGAAAGCCGCCTTGTCGGACGCCGCCGCCCGGTACAAAAAGGAGGTTTGTTGGGAGACGTGCTTGTGGCCCATGAACGGCGTACCCGGGTTGTCTTTCAGGATTTCGGCCAGGTAGTAATCCGGCGCATCCGCTCCATCTGACTTGACGACCAGGTTACCCTTATTTTCAACCTTCTCGATATGGAAATCCTGGTAGGCCGGGAAGCTTTTGCCGAACTCGGCCAGCGTCGCCACATTCTCCATCGACATCACCGATTTCCAGGCATCGGTGCGCAGGTAAATGCTCGTCCCGTAATCGGAGTCGTTGATATTTGAGAAACGTGAACGTAGCCTGAATGAGCCGATATTAAGCGACGATGCGCGTACGGCATCCTCGATCAGGTCGCCATAGTAGCTCACGATCAGGAAATGATCTTTTACGAGGTACGAAAACAGCGGCCGCGAGTTGGCGTCGATGGCGTCGGTAATGCGGTGGTCCTGGAAATTGTGGTGCAGAAGCCGGATGTTGGCGTGCTGCGGACTGGCGAGCCATCTGGTTTCGTCCTCCGTGACCGGGATATACATGATCACCCCCCATTCCGTGCTGGTGCGCGGGTGGTAGGAATAGGAGAGGGCTTTTCCTTTCAGGAATGTTTTGAGCTTTTTAGGGTCTTTCGTCAGCAGGTTGAGCAATGTCAGGTTATCGCTGGCGATGTCGAGGAGGGGAAGCCGTTTTAGATCAAGACCAGCTTCTGTGGCCGTGTAGGCCGAATCTTGCAAATGCTCGCTGGTAATTACCACAACGGCATTGGACGGAATGAACTGCCAGGCTGCCGACGAGCCCCTCGACCATTTGAACAGGAAATATCCTGCTGATGCGACAATGACGACCAGCAGGATAGCAATCAGTTTTTTTTTCGACACAAGCCTGTTTTTTAAGCGCGGATCGCTTTCACTTTACCATTCAGTTCGAGGCGAAACCGCAAGAGTTCTTTAAAGCTTCGTATACAAACTTTCCACAGGTTCCATTTCACGATCGAAACGGTGCCGGTTTCCCGGTCTTTGTGGGTGATAGGGATATCGAACAGTTCTTGTCCCGATTTTTTAGCCATCACAGCCAGGAAGATGTTCGGAGCGAACGGTTCCGGGTTGGGAAGCTGGTCCATCAGTTTTTGCAGGAATGTTCCTTTAATAAGGCGGAACGGAATATTGCTGTCCATGATGAATGTACCATAAACAGCGGAGATCGTGCCGCGGAGGAATTTCGTGATAAAGAGGCGCACGCCGGCGTCATGTCTGACCTGGCGGTAACCCAGTATGAATTGTGATTGGGAACGTTTGTTCCAGAGTTTATCAAAGTCTTCGGAAACGAACTGGTCGTCGCTGTCGGTCTGGAACACGTACTCCGAGCCAACTTCCAATGCCTTGCGGTAGCCGTTTACGACCGCGTTGCCATGCCCGCCGTTTTTCTGGTGAACCACCGTGAGGTTATCGATCTCACCATCCAGTTTGTCCAGTAATACCTTCGTATTGTCTTTTGAACCGTCGTTGATGACGATCAGGGTAGTTTTATCGTTGGGGAATTTAGTTTTGAGGAAGTTGGTCCAATTGTAAACTACTTTTTCGATACAATCCTGCTCATTGTATGCGGGCATTACTATACTCAGAAGATATGACATGCAAAAGCGTATTTGGTATGGTTGCGCGAAATTAATAAATAAAGCCTGTAACCGGGCTATGGGGTTTCATTATTTAGTAAGCGTACTTGTCTTTCAGGGCATTAATCGGTTTCTCGAAAAAGTGCCAGGAAACCGACGCCACTAAGACAGTGAGCGTCACTACGACCGTTGCTTCGAACGCTATATTGCCTTCGAGGCTTGGGATATATTGATAGATTTTCCGGAAAAGCCTGACCGTCGGGTGCATGGGACCACTATGAAAATGGTTGTAAACAAAATTGTGGTACAGGTACAGGCCATAGCTTATTTTACCCAAATATATACAAACCGGATTTTCGAGGAACGCGGCCATCCAACCCTTGAAACCCATTACAGCGCGTCCTATGAGCATAAACCCGAAAATGGACGACATGGTTCTGTCGAGTACCACGTACGGGAAGTTGAAGGGCTGAGCGAGCGATTTGGCCCACCATTGTACCAGCACCCAGCCGAGCAGCCCCAGCAGCACAGGCCATGATTTATTGAAGAACCTGACAAACAAATCAGTTTTGTAAAGCTGCATCCACGCCATGAGCCCGCCTAATGCGAATGAATCGAAACATGCGGGTGTGGACACGTAGGTGACCGTCCATTCGCCCATGGTCACGAAGTTGGTACCGGGTATCCTGCCGGTGTAGAAAATGTAAAACCGCAGCAGAATGCTGAAAATGCCCATTAAGCCTAATATGGGCACCAATTTATTTTTTGGAATGAAGAATATAAGGAAAGGGAAAAACAGGTAAACCTGCTCTTCCACCGCCAGCGACCACAAATGGTCCACCGAACCCATCCAGGTCTTGTGCAGGGCAATGTAAATGTTCGTTCCATACAATGCTAGCCAGGCGAGCTTATCGCGCACCGGCGGCACGTCTAAGATGAACAGCAATGCGATGATCAGGTAGTAAACCGGGAAAATGCGTATCGTTCTGCGAACCAGGAATTTGCGCAGGTATTTTTTAAAGCCTCCCGGTGTTCCGTAGGTTTTTTCCTTGCTTTTAAGGAGAATGCGCGAGATCAGGAAGCCGCTGAGCACGAAAAAAATGGTCACCCCCAGGGCACCGAACGGGATGATATTGATCTCGACGATGAGGTGGTCGAGCAGTACCAATCCCACTGCAATAAAGCGCACGCCGTCGAGCTGTATAATGTGTCCTTCCGAATTGGTGCGCATGGTTACCAGTTAACTTTCACTTCTTTTTTACGCGTTTGTTTCACCGTCACACGCTGGTCTTTGAACAGGATGCCGGTTTGGTCGCCCTGCTGATGGATGAGCGCGACTTTGTAGGTGCCCTTATCCATCTCCGAGAACGGAATGTCGGCATAGTAGCCGGGGGCGAAATAGTATTGTTTGAGGAACAGCTGCTTGCGGCTGGTATTTCTTGTCCGCAATGCAGGGAAGATGTAATAGCATTCCTCGGAGCTCAGCAGCACATACACGCCGCTGTCCTGCAAGCGCTGGCTGGTGAATGTGGTGTTGCTGATTTTAATGGATGCGGTGTCCGTCGTGAAGGTCGTCTTATCGTACAGATCGACCATCCCGCGCGACATTCCGGCATAGTTCTGGCGGTCGGCAATGGCAATGAGCGGGAGCCATTTGTCGTAAATCACCGGTGTTTTTTCCACAATATTAGCCGCGAATGACGTGTCGGCCGGGTATTTCAATGACTTATCCGTAAAGGTCCAGTTGAACTGCCAGGTGACCATTTGCTTTCTCAAATTGTACGCATCCACCAGATGATAGTGGTAGCTGAACACATTGAAGGTCACCGCTAATGCGATAATGGCGGTAATGTAAGGCGAAAGAAAACTGCCGCGGATCGGAACTACAACATAGATGTAGGCGATAATCAGCAGCAGAACGGAGTATATCTTGATTTTACTCGCAATAAGCACATCGAATCCAAAACCCGCACGGCTGTAAACGACAATGGCCGCTGTCCCGAGGATGAACAAGATCGCTCCCAGGCAGAACAGGTCGGTAGTCCGCTCGAATTTGTTGGTATACTTGTTCCTGACGATCCTGAAAAGAGTTGTGGAACCAATGGAAACAGCGACAAGGAACAGCACCACACCCAGGAAAATACAAACCTTAACATGATTCAGCACGGGGATACATTCCGCAAATGAACCCAGGAATGCCATGTAGCCTTTGGCAAGTTGGAATAGCGAAGCTTTCGATTCCGGGTTGTAATCAGGTTTTTGATACCAATAGAAATAACAAAAAATCTCTCCAATACTGATGATCGTCCATAATGCGAACCGCTTCCGGTTCTGTCCCAGGAAAAGCAAAAGAGCGCCGAGTGGCAACACCATTAAACCATTTCCGCTTGTAAGCACTGTTACCACGCTTAGCAATATGGCGATCGTGAAAGGCACTACTTTGGGATTGATAACGAGATAGAGCGTCCAGAGCACGAGTGTTACCACCCCGAAATTCTGCACAGCCGACATGCCCCAATACATATTCTCCCAAAATGCCAGCGTCATCCAAAGGAATGGAATGGGTACCAATGCAAAAAGCGGCTTTTTGTTCTTTTTGAGCAGGTCATACCAAAGCGGGATCGCTGCGAGGAGCAATACGTTGCCGGCGGTCATGAGATGCCGGTAGTTGAGATGCCCGAAAACGGCATAGTCGATCCACGCAAGGAGCCTGGTAAGGGCAATGCGGTGCTCGTTATGCTGTTTAAAAAGTGCCCGGATCTTGTCCTGCCAATTTCCGGCCTGTGCATATTCGGCGATGAACGTCTTCAATGCATGGTCGTCCCACTTGGGAATATTGATGGCATAGTAATCCCATACCGTGAAATAAATGGCGACGGGTAACAGCAGGATCAGGCTCAGGATAATGGTGAAAGCCTTTTTCGTCATGCCGTGATCATTAGTTGGCTGATGCTCGACAAGATCGAATCCGCGTCAAGTCCGGAAAGTTTCTGGTGATAACTCTGGCTGCCATAGCGACTGTTAGGATAGCCTTCCGCTTTAAGACTTTTAAATACAGAAGGAAAAATACCCCTTTCCAGCAATTGAACCGAAAGCTGCTGCGCGAGACCGCCGGTGCTGATATGCTCTTCCGCAACGAGGATCGCCGGTGCTTTTTTGACCAATGCAATCAGCTCGTCGGTCAGTTCCAGCGGGAAATGCAATGCTGTAACGACATTGACCTTTTCGGCCAGCTCGGGAGCAAGGCCCAGAGCCGATAGTACATTGTTCGAAACCGGTCCTAATGCAAAAACGGTCATTTCTGCATTGGCTGGCTGGTGTATTACTTTAAATGAACCCGTCAGATAGCTGTTTGCAGGAGTCGTTTTACCGGCTCCGAGTCGCAGGTAGGCTGGCCGGGCATCGGCTGCGATCTGCTGCACAACAGGTATTACTTCATCGGCGAATGCAGGTACCCACACCTGGGCATTCTGCTGGCCGCTCAGGCACGCGAGGTCTTCGATAGTATGGTGGCTGCTGCCCATGATGCCGTACCCGTATCCACCGCCATTACCGACCAGAAATACCGGTAAATTGTTGAAGCATACGTCGTTACGGAACTGTTCGAGGCAGCGGTATACGATAAATGGTGCGATGCTGTAACAGAACACCTTGTAACCCTTATGCGCAAAGCCGGCAGCTACACCCACCATGTTCTGCTCTGCAACACCGGCATTGATAAACCGCTTGCCCATTTTGGCCTGCAAGTTTTCCAATGCATTATATCCCAGGTCGCCCGTGATGAAAATAACGGAGTCGTCTTCTACCGCGAGGTCTTCTATGGCTGTTGAAAATTCTTTTCTCATCGTCAAGTGGGCGCTATGCCGATTGATTTCTTAACTTAAATGATTAGTTGATCTAATCAATTGATATCATGCAATTTAGCTACTTTCTCAATTGTTTCACCAGTGCCCTGATCTCATCGGCGGTTTTATAGGCCTTTGAGCCGCGGCGTATTCTGGTGCGAATGTATTTCGGTCGCTTTTTGGTCTCTTCGAATATCTTGGTAATGTATTCTCCCAAAAACGAAATGCCGAGAATGGTAAGCCCGCCAAAGAACACGATCAGGATAATTACGGTGCTGAGGCCTCTTGGTGTATCCGGGAAGAAGAAAACTTTGGCCAAAATCTGCCAGATAATGCCCAGAATGGACAATGCCGTCAATCCGAACCCTGCATAGCTCATCAATTCCAGCGGGGCGAAACTGAACGAGAAGATCGCCTTCTTCGCCCACCAGATATTCTTCGTCCAGTTGTTGGTCGAAACGCCGAACATCCTTTCCGGGCGCACGTAAGGCACGCCTGTTTGCTTAAAGCCTACCCACGCACGCAATCCGCGCAGGAATTGCTCTGTTTCGGGCAAATCGACTAGCTCTTTCACCACTTTGCGGTCGATCATAGAGAAATCGCCGGCATCGCGGGGAATAGGAATATAGCTGAGTCCCTGGAATATCTTGTAAAATGATTTATAGAAGAAATGAATATGCGGTTTCATCTCCCGCTGCACGCGTACGCCGTACACAACGTCGTAGCCATCCATCCATTTTTCATAGAATGCCGGGATAATTTCGGGAGGGTCCTGCAAGTCGCCATCCATCAGCACCACGCAATCGCCGGTCGCGATCTCCATCCCGCTCAGGAATGCAGATTGTGAACCAAAATTTCGCGAGTGGCTGATGCCCACCACATTGGGGTCTTTGTCGCAAATCGCATTGATAACTTCCTCCTGGTTATCAGGTGAGTTGTCATTGACGAAGATGATTTCGTAACGCACTTTCAGTTCATTGAAAGTCTTCACGAGCCTTTCGTACATGAACGGAATCGCCTGTGCATCCTTATAACATGCTATAATGGCCGTAATGACGGGGTTCAGCTTCGGATTTTCGAATGCAGGGATCAGGCGCGCTTCGTATTGAATGGCATCCTGCCATTGGCTGTAACGAACCAGGCCGTCTTCCAGGGAAGTGCGCGCTTTCCAGCCAAAGTCATTTTCAAATGCCGACGGGTCGCCATACCATTCGGCGAGGTCCCATTTGCGGTTCGACATGCTGCCCCATTCGGGCTCTTTCGCAATGGAAAACGCTTTTCTGGTAACGTCCACGAGGTCTCCCATCGTCGTCTTGCGGCCTGTGGCAATGTTATAGGAGCGTCCGGATTTTTCGTCGTCGATCTTCAATGCGGCGTCCAGGAACGCCTCCACGCAATCTTCGACAAATACAAAATCCCGGCTGATATCGGGTGATACCAGGGAAGGGAGTCCTTTTTTACGCGCATTCTCGATCAGCCTTGGGATCAGCCGGTCGGGCTCTTCCCAATACCCGTAAATCGAATACAGACGTAGGTTAAGCGTTTTCAGCCCTGCAACTTTGGCATAATATTCCAGCAAATAGGCGGCCGAAACTTTCGATACCGCATAATGGCTGTTCGGTTCCACGCGATCGGTTTCCCGTGGAGAGGTGCAGTTGAAACCATATTCGGAACTGCTGCCTGCATGGATGTAAACCATGTCCTTCGTGCAGTTTTGCAGGATGTTCACCGTCCCGAGCACGTTCGTTTCGTAGGTCAGGTTTACATTGTTCTGCTTGCTGTATGCACCATAGGCCGCAAGGTTGAATATTGTTTGCGGTTTGTATTTTTCAAATACCTCCTTAATCGAATTGTCCGAAAGAATGTCGCAGTGAATGATGTTTTCAAACGGCACATTCAGGAGTTTGAGACGCCATGCTTTGGTAGCGTCGTGTGTTACCGCGTAGGAATCTTTCCGGATTTTAAATATATCATTGAAGAGATTGGCGCCGATGAAGCCGCTGGCACCGAAAACGAAAACTGGCCCTTTTAATTTCTCTATTTTATCGCGGTAAACCGGTAAATGGTCAAGCATTCGTCAATTCATTAAGATAACGTTCTTTTACTTCCAGTGTAGCTTGCTCATACTGGTCTTTATTCATGGGCAGGTAATGCCATTCCAATTTGTTTTCCATATAAGAAACCCCCTTCCCCTTTACAGTATTGGCGATGATCGCCTTGGGAAGCCCGTTCTTGTGCGTTTTCAACTCGCTGATCGCCGCGCTGATGGCCGCGATATCGTGCCCGTCCACTTCCACGGTTTCAAAGCCGATCGCCTTCCATTTTTCAGCGGAAGCGGTTTCGCCTAATACCTTGTCCGTAAACCCGAAACCCTGTAAGCCATTCTTGTCGATGATCATGAAAAGGTTATCGAGCTGGTTTTGGATAGCATAATGGGCCGCTTCCCAGGTCGTGCCTTCATTAGTTTCCCCATCAGACAGCAGCGTAAACGAATACGTTGCATCGTCGGCGACCTTCGCTGCGTGGGCAATGCCGGTAGCAATGGGCAGGCCGTGTCCAAGCGAACCGGTCGCAAAAGGAATTCCTTTGTACTGCCGGGGAGCGGGGTGGGCCGGTAATGTCGTGCCGTCCAGGTAGAATGTATCGAGCTCTTCGTCCGTGATTTCCCCCAGCGTGTTCAGGCATGCGTAAAGTGCCGCTGCCGCGTGGCCTTTGGAAAGAATAAAGGTGTCGTCGGCCGCTTTTTGAAGAAAAAGTACCGCGATCATCAGGTCAATGCAGCTGAGTGAGCAACCAATGTGGCCCGCGTTGGCCTGGTGGTAGAGCCCCAGTATTTTAAGGCGAAGCTCGCCGCTTAACTGTTTCGGGTCTTTAATTATCTCTTCTGCTGTCATGCCTGATGTTGTATGTCGATGTAAGGAATTGCCTGCAAAATAAGGGCCAGATCTCCGGTTTTAAGTCCGCAATATACGAAATGTTATTGGACGGCTCAGTCAAAACAACCTTGCCGCTTACTCAAAACCGTAACGTTTGCCGGTCAGTTTCATGATTTTCAATGGCTCCGCACGTCCCTGTTTTTTGATCCAGATCCATTCGCTTTGATCCATGTCCATGATCTGTACATACCCGGCATCCTTGGGGAAATACAGGTTGGTAATTTGCGCATCGTGGATCGAATAGGGTAGGAATGTCCGGTCCATTTCGGAAAGAACCTCGTAGCGTGGTGCCGGATAGTAGATGGTATCACCTGGCTGATAGTTCGCTTCTATTTTTTTCGCGGCTTCCATGTACGGGTTTGGTACGCGGGGGACGGCGAAATAGCCGTATTTCGGCGAGCGGTCCTCATAGAATTCTTTTAACCTTAATCCCACAAAATACAGCTGGGCGGCCAGGAAAACGAAAATAAGTACCCGGAACTCGACCTTCAAAGTTGTATAGAATTGCAGCAACAAGCTTAGAAGAATGATCACGTAAGGGAACGAAAAACCCGAATACCGTTGCATGATGCCATACGTATGCCCATTCTTGAACGACATCAGGATGAGGAACAGCGTGGGAACAAGTGCCATCATGTAAAGCATCCAAAGCCGTGCCCGTTGCTCGCGGCCTGCGTTTTTATGTAAATCAGGAATGAAGGACAATGCAAACAAGCTGACGCTCAGAATGCAGAATTGCAGTTTGTGGTTATTGTAAAAAAACGCCACGACAATCACGAGCAAGTATGGAAAGCGCGGAGTAAGCCAGGCAGGCGTGTGGATTTTGTCTTTGAAACGATACCAGCCAATCAGTATCAATGCCACCACCAATGCTACAATCACATTCTTTTTGCCTCCCAAAGCATCGGCAAGCCCGTTGGTAAACAGGATCAGGTCAGAGAAAATGGGTAGTGATTTATTGAACACATTCAAAGGCGTAGCCGGAAGTATAGTGCCGAACGCCTGGCCGCCGGTTTCTGCCTGATACCGGTATCGTTCCGCCTGATGCTGCAAGGATGACAGCGTATAAATGCCCCCTCCGAACAATAGCCACCACGTTACGCCCGAAAGCGTGAACACCGCCGCTATCGCCATCCGGATCCATCCTTTGAGCGTTCTTAGGAAAAATAATGCGTACAACCCGTGCGCCAGCAGTACGGAAATCACCAGGAAGTGGCTGAGTAACCCCAGCCCGGCCGAGAGCACGTAGCCGACGTAAAGCCATAACGTATTTCGCTTACCGGCTTTGTTTTCAATGATTTGTAAAAAGAAATAGGTCGCCAGAAGCGTCAGGAAAAACGTTAGCGAGTAGTTGCGTGCCTGATGGCTGTAAGCGATAAAAAATGGCTCAATGGCGGTAATGCCCGCTGCTATCAACGCCGTATTGGTCCCGAAGAATCGCTTGGCAAACAGGTACGTCAATCCGATGATCAGCACACTGAAAATGACGGAAAAAAGTCGGATCGAGTAGTCTGAAAAGCCGAAAAGGTCGATCCATGGATGCAAGAGTGCATAATAGAACGGGCTGTTGCCGATGTCGCTGCGGGTCATGGCCTCGTAATAATCCTGAATGGATTTGGGCGCCCAGAACTCGGCAGGGGTGAATGCCCTGGGATGATAGATCTCGGCGGCCGTAAATGTGCGGAGTACCTGTTTTTGCGGGTGTGCCGGTGTTGTCCAAAAACGGGAATCGGCCAGCTCCCGCGTCGCAAATGCTTCTTTCTGATTAGCTCCTTCCAATACAATGCCCTGGCTGACGAGCAATGTGCTCACTTCATCAAAGAAAATACTGTATCGATCGAGGTTATGAAGCCTTAACAAAAGACCTGCAACGAGAATGAGGGAAAGAATAAGCCTTGACCGCAGGGTTTCGTTGGTTTGGTTGAGAGACATTAGTGCGTTCGCTGATGGACGCCGCGAAAATAACGAAATTTCCCGTTATAGGATATTTTTTAGATTTTAAGAATCGTAAACTCTACTCTGCGGTTTTTCTGGCGGGTCTGTTCCGTGAGGTTGCTGGCAATCGGGCGGGCCGGGCCCCAGGCTTTGGTTTGGATGCGTTTGCCTTCGATGCCTTTGGACAAAAGGTATTTTTTTACCTGCTCCACACGGTCGGCCGAGAGTTTGATATTTTTCTGAACTTCTCCCTGGTTGTCGGTATGGCCTTCGAGCAATATCTCCATGGCAGGGTAGGTATTCATGGTTTGCACGATCCGGTCGAGCTCCGCAAATGATGAGGGAATCACTTCTGCGCTGCTTTGGGTAAACATCGTGTTGCTTAGCCTGATTTGCTGACCGGCTTTGATCGGTTGCAGATAAATATTCTTCCGGATTGTGCGGAAGTTGGTGTCGTCCGTCAGGTCGACATCTTCGGTGACGGGGAAATAGCCCTCGCCGGACGTGGTAATGCGATAAATTTCCTTCAAGGGAAGTATCAGCCGGTATTCTCCGGTTTCGGGGTCGAAATTGGCTTTGGAGAAAGAAGTATTGGTATTTTTAATGTCTGCCGCGATCTCCGATTTCACCGCCTTGCTGGTCTCTGCTTCGAACACATTACCGCTTACCACCGCCACGGGATCGGGCTTGATCTCGGGCGTCATGCGGATGCGGAAAATGTCCTCCTGCCCTAAAACCTTTTCGCTGGCGCTGAAATAGGCGTAATCTCCGGTGGCAGGAATGTTGATAAATGAATCCCAGAGCGGCGAGTTGACGGCCGGGCCGAGATTTTCCGGCGCCGACCAGTTGAGCCAGGTATCGTCGAGGCGGCGGGTGAGGAACAGATCACCCTGGCCATAGCCCGCATGCCCGGAGGAGGAAAAATACAATGTCTTGTTATCCAATGCGAGGAAAGGAGTTCCCTCATTATCAGCGGTGTTGATTGCGTTGCCCAGGCTCTGCGGCGTTGACCATGAATTGTCTTTTTGTAAAAATGAAACGTAAAGGTCCTTTCCTCCCTCGGAATCGAGGTTTTCAACAGCCATGATAAGCACATTTTCAAATGGCGACACCGATATTTCGAATGTTTTCGCCGTCTTTATCAGGTTAGTGATACGCACAGTAAGTGGAAATCCCCAGCCCGATTTAGTTTTAAAAGAACGCGAGAAACCGAAGTACATATTGCCATCGGGCCCATACTCATTGATCAGATAAAGCGTTTTGCCATCGGCCGAAATACTGGTAGCCGCATTCTCTCCCGCATTGTTGATCGGCGGGCCGATGTTGACGGCGTCTGTCCACTTACCCTGGTCGTTGAGTGTCGAATACCAGACGTCCTGGCGGGACGGTGAGCCTATATTCCCTGCAAAATTATTTCTTGTAAAATAGAGGGTTTTGCCATCCGGGGCGATGATCGGTGCAACCTCCTGGCCCATGGAGTTGATTGCCTTGCCCATATTCTCCTTTTGCGCTTTCAGTTGCGAAGCCACAAAATTGATTTTTGCTTCAATGGGTGCCGGATCAGAGGAAATACCGATGGCATCTATCTGATTAAAACCGGATACTTTGCCCGGCTGCAGCACTATTTTAACGGAGTTGGCCTGGATATTTTGTTTTGGAAAAATATGGAGCATTCGTCCCTTCACGGTCTGCTGGGCGGCCGGCGTCTCCGACACGAGGTACTCCTTGCCCGCAGGATCATACGCATACACCCGAGCGATGGCGCCGGGGTTGAAATTCTCGGCGATCGCGATCTGTTTTAATGAAATGGTTTTGTCAAACCCTACCTTGATCCACTCCTCATTGCGCCCGTCCGCGTCGGCAGGCGACCAGGCGCACGGGCTGTCGCCGAAATCAGGGAGCTTGTTTGGAATACCCAGTATTTGTTTGGAGCGATAGGCGTGGCCTATTTGCGACGGCCGGTGTTCGGAAGAATAACCCAGGACCCTGCTTGCCCATAATCCCTCCTGGCAGTAAGCAAAAAGCGGCATTACTGCCAGCAGAATACCA
>CBIHPQ010000040.1:0-23129 GCA_966211825.1 uncultured Dyadobacter sp.
GTACTTCCAACACGATGATCATCAACTTCATGCTCGGTCCCGCCGCACTGGCCGTATTCAACCTCGGGCAGCGGCTCATGGAGATCATCGAAATACCGCTCCGCAGTTTCGCCGCCACGGGTATGCCCGAACTTTCGGCGGCCTACAACGAAGGCAACCGTCCGAAGGTGATCGAGACAATGAAGCGTTATACCGGGCTCATTACCATGGCATTACTGCCGGCCTGCATTGGTGCGGTGATCCTGGCCGATGTGGCCATCCACATCATCGGCGGCGAAAAATACATCGATTCCGAGGCGGCAAATATTATGCGGCTTTATATGACGTTCGCGCTCCTGTACCCGCTCGACCGCTTTTTTGCATTGACACTCGACGTTATCCATCAGCCCAAAATCAATTTCATCAAAGTCCTGATCATGCTTGCAGGAAGTGTAATCGCTTCTGTTACGGGTATTTACATTACCGGCAGTGTTTACGGTGTAGCCATTGCGGGCGTCGTTCCGACGCTCATCGGTGTAAGCATCGGATACTGGGGATTGAACCGTTTTCAGCCGTTTAGTATCGTGAGCGTCTTCACGACGGGCTATGCCGAGGCGGTGAACCTGGTCAGGGTCTGGTGGGGAAAGCTGATGGTCCACAAGGCACATTAATATTATGCTGAATAAAATACTAAGTCTGGCGGTATGGCTGCGGTATGGAAAACTGCCGTGGGAAGTACGCTATTTTTACCGCGACACGCTTCGCTGCCAGGTGCAGCAATGGAAATACATCTGGAAAGATTACGTGAGCCGCGGAAGATACAAGAAGCTGGCATTCAGCGGGGAATTTGCGCCGGAGCTGCAATTTGTGCTTCCGTTTGCCTATTGGCATTACAAAAACGGCACGCTGGAAAGCACCGTTTCTTCGAAATACACGAAAGAACTTTACTTTTTTTCCCCTGATCACAAAGAGCAGTTCGATACCCGCTCCAACGAGGGGAATTACAATTTTGAAATGCCGCGCGTCCTGTACAGCCAGGATTACGACATGTCCAAATGGATCCCGGTACCCCTGAAAGAGGCCTACCGCAACGACATTTACGTCTACGAAAAGCCGATCCTGATCATCGCCAACCGGTACAATATGGAGTGGGACGGCCCGCCGGTGAGTTTTTACAGCGTTGAAATGCTCGCATTCATGCTCGATAAGCTGAAAAGCCGCTACACGGTCATTTACAACCGCCCCAGGCCGCAGCATATCACCATGGACAACTCCGATATTTACGACATGGACGAGTTCAGCTGGCTCGCCGCCGAACACCCGGATGTAATTTTGATGGAAAACCTGTTTAAAGAAAACAAAGCCGGGGCTAACAATTTCAACCACTTGCAGCTGATGGTGTATGCCAATGCAAGCCATTTCATCTCGATCCACGGCGGAACGGCCACTTTGGCGAGCTACTTCGGCGGTACCAACCTGATACTTTCCAAAAAAGGGCCGGAGCATTATTTCAAATGCTTTGAAAAGCTGTATCCGCAGTTCTCCGGGGCGAAGATACTGCACGCCAAAACCGACGACGAGGTAAAACAGTACGTCGAAGCGCATTTCTAAGGGTTATGGAGGGAAAAAAGGATTACTGGCTCAGATCGGGTTTTATTAATATCGTCCAGAATTTCTCGGGCGTTTTCTTCGGTTTTGCGGGATTCTATTTTCAGGTAAGGCTGCTCACCAAACACGATTTCGGGGTTTGGACGCTCTTTATTTCAACTACGACTATCCTCGAAGCGATCCGCAGCGGCCTGTTGCAGAATGCATTGATCAAATACATTTCCTCATCGGATACCAAGGAACATCCGGCGATTATCACCGCTTCCTTTGCCATCAATGGTATTGTGCAGGTCGTGTGCATCGCCGCAATCCTGATCTTTTCGCCCTACCTGAGCAGGTTATGGGACGCCCCGCAGCTCGTTGAAATGATGTACTGGTACATTGCCATTTACCTGCTTTCTGGCTTGCAGGCGCAGTTTAACGGTATCGAGCAGGCGAATTTGCGCTTCAACGGCATCTTCGTGACAACCATTATCCGGCAGGGCGTCTTCTTCACATTTGTGCTGGTTTGCTACCTGTTCAGTTTTTCCGTGGAGCTGGTGTTTCTCGTATGGGTTCAGATCGCGAGCGCGCTCGCAGGAATGCTCATTGCGTACACGCACGCGCGCAACCACCTCGCGCTTTCGGCCAAAGTGAGCCGCGACTGGATGGGCAAGTTGTTCGGTTATGGCAAATACGCGTTCGGGACGCTGATCAGCTCACTGCTTTCGGGGACGATCGATCAGATGATGCTCGGGGCCATGCTTTCGCCGGCCGCGTCGGGGGCATTCAACATCGCCGTCCGCATTACCAACCTCATCGACATTCCGGGTAATGCCGTCGCTACCATCGTATTCCCGCAGAGTGCCAAACGGATGGAGTCGGAGGGGCCGTCGGCAATTAAATATTTGTATGAAAAGTCGGTCGGGACGACGCTCGCACTGGTAGTGCCTGTGGTAATTTTTCTGTACCTTTTTTCAGGCATTGTGATCACGCTCATCGCAGGAGAAAAGTATGCGGATTCGATTCCATTGCTGCAAATAACACTGATTTATTGTCTTTTGATCCCTTTTGGACGACAGTTTGGGACGATACTGGATTCGATCGGGAAAACGCGTATGACGTTTTTTGTGGTGATAGGTACAGCTACGCTGAACTTGTGCCTGAATTACTTTTTTATCCGGCAATGGGGTGTGGTAGGGGCGGCTTATGCCACGTTATGCTCTAATATCGTCGGTTTTGCCGTGGCACAGGTCATTTTGAAAAGGGAAATAGGCGTGAATATTCTCAACACGTTTGTGTATATGTATAAGTTCTATCCCGAGTTCCTTGACCGGTATTTGCGGCCAATGTTGAAAACGAAGTCTTAACGAGTCACATTTATGGTAGGCGTATATTTCTCCGGCCGGCTTGGCAATCAGTTGTTTCAATACTATTTTCTGTTGTACCTGAAAACCAGGAACCCGCGCTTGACGTACTTCTTTCCGAATCCGCACCACGCCTATCTGAGCAAGTATTTTGACCTGGGCGCCTATCATAACCTCACGCTCGGTTCGAAGCTGTATTCCGGTTTTATGCGCGTCCTGCCCAGGTTTATTAAGTTTAGCCCGGTGTATGTCCATAATTTTTTCAATCCCAAAGAATTGACACCGAAAGACGGGCAGATGTATTATGGCTACTATCAGTCCGATTTTTACATTAAACATTTACCCAAAGGCACATTGCCGAAGTTGAAACCGGAGTTCGAAAAGGCATTTGACGACCAGTACGGCCAGGTTTTCAGGAATGAGAAGACGGTCGTCGTCCACATCCGCCGCACCGATTATCTTTCCTATGGCAAGCGCGACATTTCATTGCCTATTGAATACTTCCAGAAACAGCTCGATTCGATCAGGAACCTGGACGACTACAAAGTGTATTTTGTAAGCGACGACATGCCATTCGTGAAAACAGCTTTTCCCGCGCGCAGTAATTTTTTCTTCGTTTCGAACTCCGAGATCATCGATTTCCAGCTGATCATGAATGCCGATATCGCCATTATTTCCAACAGCACATTTGCATGGTGGGCGGCCTATATTTGTAAAAAGAAGAACCACGTCATTGCGCCCAAAAATTGGTTTGGCTTCCGAATTGGCCGCGAACACCCCAAAGGGATCATGACAGACCACTTTGAATGGAGGGATGTGTTGTAAAAATTTCTAAATTACGGGTTGTTCGGCACGAATAAAACGACGCGGGCGGACGTTTCCGGGAGATGCGACACCGATCTGATGAGAACCTATTGAATACGCTTTGCTAATGAAACTGAAAGGACATCAGATCTTGATTTTTGGCTTACCCCGATTTGACGCACCCATTGAGTCCACCAATTACACGACCGCAAAGATGCTCGCGCGGGAGAACGAGGTATATTATATCGAAAACCCGTTCACGCTGAGGGACTTTTTCAGGCTCCGCAAAACGCCGGAGTACCAGCTGCGTAAAGCGCATTTCTCGCTGACCGGCCATTCGCTGATCCAGACCGACATTCCGAACCTGAAAGTGATCATCCCGCCGATATTGCTGTCGGTGAACTTCCTTCCGGAAAACGGACTGTTTCGTTCTGCATTGAAATTCAATGAGTTCCTGATCCGGATCAAGCTCAACAGCATTCTTGAAGCTTACAAGATCAGGGATTATATATTCATCAATTCCTTCAACTTCCATTACCCGACATTGACAGACGGCCTGGCGCCAAAACTGAAAGTGTACCATTGCCTGGACCCGATGGTGCTTCCTTTTAACCGGCGGCACGGTGTGGTGTCGGAGGATATTCTCGTGAAACAGAGCGATGTGGTGATATGCAGCAGCAAGCAGCTTTACGAGGAGAAGAAAAAGCAGAACCCTTCCAGCTATTTCGTCGCCAATGCGGCCGACCTTGGCCACAGCAGCAAGGCATTGAACGCGCAGTTGCCCGTGTATCCTGCGATTGCCGCTTTAAAAAAGCCGGTGATCGGCTACCTGGGGGCCATTGAGCGCCGGATGGATTACGAACTGCTCAAAAACGTGATACTGGCAAACCCCGACAAGAGCTTCGCATTTGTGGGACCGGTTTCCCGGGAATTTGTTCCCGATTGGTTTTTTACGGCCGAAAACGTCCATTTCCCCGGCTCGATCGACTACGACGATATGCCGGCGGTGATCAAGGGCTTCGACGTTGCGCTTATTCCGTTCAAAAAGGACGAGGTTAGCAGCAGCATTTTTCCGCTGAAACTTTTCGAATACCTGGGCGCCGGTAAGCCTGTCATTGCCATTGATTTTAATCCTGATTTAAAGGAGTTTACGAAAGGTGCAGTAACCTTCTGCGAGCATGCGGAAAGCTTTTCACAGGCCATCAATTATGCCTTGCAAACCGATAATGCCGAATTGCGCAAAACCCGCGTGACCATTGCGGCCGAGAATACCTGGGAGAACCGGGTCGAAGCTATTGCCGACATCATCCATTATCACCTCGAACAGGTGATCCAACCCTGATCGCCGGTGCGCCGGACCGCCGGACCGCCGGATCGCCGGATCGCCGGACCGCCGGACCGTTGCCCGCAGCTACTTGCGGACCACTTCCCCTTCCTGCATTTTTTTGGGTGACTTATATTGAAAGCGCATTTCAATGTGTTCGTAAGTCCACGCCGACACGAAATAAATCACGATGAAGTTGAGAATGAACAGGTACGAATACGCTTCCGGCGGGAATTTGAGGATTCGGATAAATAGTACATTGAAAAGACTGATCAGCAACGCGTGCGTCATGTAAATGGAGTAGGAGTATTTGCCGAGCTTATGCAGCAGCCCCACACTCTTCAGCGCCTTCGAGATAATGCCTTTTTCGAAGGAGAATGTGTAAATGCAAATGAAGAACAGTATTTCAAAAACAGCTCCCCAGGGTTTCATGACCTCGCCGTTATAAATGCTGAGGCCGATCAGGAAAAGTGATACGACTTCTGCGACCGAGAACAGGGCAGGCGACCATTCGCGCACCTGCACATGGGTGTGGCTGAACAGGTTGAAACAAAGTACGCCCGTGAAAAAGCCGAGGATACCTCTCAGAAAGCCATAATCGAAGCTGTAATTGATCTGGAAAGTGTTTGAGACAGACCAGAGCGCGGTGAGCGAAATGACGATCATCAGGCCATACCACGCATTGCGCGTCCGGAGTTTGTTGGTTTGATGGATATAAACCACCAGGCTCCCGAAAACCAGGTACGCCATCATTTCCGCGCTGATCGACCAGCTCGGTATGTTCCAGCTGACGTCTTTCACACCTGGTACCGGCGTGGAATTGATCAGGAAAAGCGATGTGAAAAAGGTATAGACATTGTTAGCAGGGTTCACCAGGTTATTGACTTTGATGTACGGGTTAAGCATGTTTTTGGCAACTTCCATCCCTGCAAATGCCAGCAGCATCACGAAATGCAGCGGGTAAATGCGGTAAACCCGCTTTTTAAGGAACAGCCGGAATTGCGCCCAATCGGCCAGCGACTGGTAACTGTATGCGATCACGAATCCGCTGAGCACGAAGAAAAAATCCACGAACATATCCGAGTTCTCCACGAAACGGTTATTCAGGATAGGGGTGTTGGCAAATGGCCCCAGGTGGAACAGGAACACGAGCGATGCGAACAGGCCCCGAAAAATGTCCAGTACTTCGAAGCGATGTTTCATGGCAATGGCGAGGTAAAATAAAATGTGCTGATAAACCGGTTAAGACCAGTGTCGGGTTCGTGCTCATAGGCGAACTCATCGGAAGCTTTGGTCATAATAAGCAGCCCGAAATGCTCGCTGGTGTCGGAAAGCAATGCCGGCATTTCCATTTCGGCAAGCTCTTCAATGAAAAATATAGCCCGCCCCGATTCGTCGGTGCGCACGCAGAGTGAATCCATGCCGTTGTGGTAGATGGGGAAATCGACGGGCCGCACCATTTCTTCCAGCGGCCACATGATCTTCTTTTTATGCTGGCCCACCAGGACGAGCGGCTTGCCGTAGTCTTCTTTTTCAAGGATCACGGCATCGCCTGTCAGGCCGATTCTGAGCACCGATTCCCGTTCGCCGGAATGCTTCACTGCATTGGTTAGCAGCTCCATGATCACCCATTTGATCTTGGCCATCAGGTCCTCGTGGAGCGGTACGGCGCCTGCTTTTTGCCGGATGTGGTCAAGGCACAGGTTCAGTGTGCCCGGAATACCCTCCCGGTTACTTTTGAAAACTATTGTGATCTGATCCGAATCCTCCCTCATAACTACCCTAATGTGCCCATCGCCTCTCCATAACTGTCAAATATCCTGAACACCTTGTCCATCCGGATCAGCGTGAGCAGGTTCTTAACATCTGGTTTCAGAGAGACCAGGTAAATATCGACGTTGCGTGGCATGGCGTATTTCAATGCTACCACCAGGCTGCCCAGGAAAGAGCTGTCGATGTAATTCACGTTCTCAAAACTGACGATTACCAGGCGGACACCTTTGCCGATAACGGTGATCATCTCCTCTTTGAATGCGTCCGCATTCGTCAGACTTGCCTCTTCGGGTAAAATCGTGGCTTGTACCACGCGGTTTATTTCCTCAACTTTCAGTATCATAAAGGGTTATTGTTTTTCTATAAAAATGATGCTCGCATCGTCCATCTGGTTGTTGTCGTCGATCAGGTCCAGGACGTGCTTCCGGATGAGCCCGAAGCTGTCGGGCTTGCCCAGGTAGGGCGTTACTTTTTCTACAAAAAACGGGTAATCGCTTTTTTTAGAACCGTTGGACGGGATATCGATCATACCATCGGTGAAAATCGCCAGCTGGTCGCCTTTCTTCATCGTGATGACCTTGTTATCATAAAAACCGTCTTCGAGAAGCCCCAGCAGCAGCCCTGCGGACTGAATCGTCGATGTTTTACCTGTTTCGTGAGAATAGCTGATCAGCGGAAGGTCGCCCGCACCCGTATAATGCACGTCGCCTGTGTGCGTGTCGAGCAAGAGCAGGGAAAGGCTCGAAAGGATGTTCTGTAAGCTTTCGTCGAGGTAGATCAGCTTGTTGATTTTTTGCACGATGGTCGCCAGGTCGAAGTCCTGGTCGAGTACGCAAAAGCGGATTGCGGCACGGATATAGCTCAGAAAGCCGAACGTGAAGAACCAGGCCTTCCATTTTTTACCCATAATATCACCCAGGAATGCAAAGCAATACCGGCTGTCGACCTGCACGAAGTCGATGAAATCACCGCCCGGATATCCCCGATAGCCTTTGTGCCAGTAAAAAATCCGGTACCCGCTCACCACCGGCGCAAGCGTAGGGATCGACTTTACATTGAGGGTTTCGGCTGCGACTTTTAATTCCCTGACGGATCTCACGTGCTCGTTTTCAAGGGTCTTGATGATATTGTTGAGCTTGCTGATGATCACCGGGATCGGTGTTTCCTTATTAATGAAGTCCAATGCCGACATGTTCAGGCCTTCGAGGACGAGCTTGTTGTCGGTAAAAGAGGTAAGGAACACAAAAGGAATATCGCTGATATTGGGGTTCAGTAGTACGGCCTGTCGGAAATCGAAACCGTTCATTTCGGGCATATCGTAGTCCGAAAGGATCAGGTCGGGCGTTTCGACAAGCAGTATTTTCAATGCTTCCGTTGCCGACTCGCATAGCACGCAGTTGTATCCCGCTTTCATAAGCGCGTTTTCGATTACCGTGCGGAAAAGCAGGTTATCCTCCACGAGCAGGATCTTTTTGACGGCGGTCGGCGGATCGGGGAAGCTGATCATTTTTTGTTGAAGTTTAATACGAACATGAGCACTCCGCCAAATATAATCAGCAGCGACACCAGGTCCATGATCGTGACCCCGTCATTGATATTGAAATAATAAACTGTAAAAAGCTCGAAACTAGGCGGTGCGGGCATAATAATCATCGCAAACCCCACGATGATCAGCAGTATCGCAACAATGAACATGACGCCCTTCTGAACGAGTTTGCTCCGCTTCGGGGTGTCGATCCGGCTGTCGAACTGGTTCTCGGCCAGTAGCTTCTCCAATCCTTCGAGCAGTTCCTCTCGTGAAAGGTTATTGTCCTGGTCGAGCTCCCTGAATGGCGCCAGCTTTTTCTGCATCATCGCTGATCTTCCGAAGGCGTCGGCGATCCGCTCTTGGTACTGCCGTGACAGCTGCGCATCGATTTGCGACTGCTCGATTGCCTCGATCAGTTCGGCAACCTTTTTCTCAACCCGCGTCGGGTCCTGTCCCAGAGGACCGGGTGGGTTCGTGCCGGGTTCTTGATCGTTGAGCAGGCGGTTGAGTTTCACGCTGAGGATGGTTTATTCGCAGGAAAGGCTGTCAGGAAAGCATTCAGGATGTTTTTACAAAAACCGGCGATCATTCCCGGAATTTGGTTAAAGCTATGTTTTTATTGTTAAATTTGAAATAGTTCTACAAAGCAATAAAAATATTCCTTCGTTTCAGCGGGATACAGGTCTAATTTTGTGCATGAAAAAAGTTTCGATCGTGACGGTGAATTTCAATCAGCCGAAGGTTACCGAAGACTTATTGAAATCGCTGGCAGAGGTCAATACCTATCGCAATCTGGAAATCATCGTCGTCGACAACGGCAGCAAGACCAACCCCGTGCCTGAATGGAAAGAGCGGTATCCCGGTATCCTTTTCGTTCGTTCCGATCTGAACACCGGCTTTGCAGGCGGCAACAACATCGGCATGAAATATGCTACCGGCGATTACCTTTTCCTGATCAACAACGACACCGAAGTAACGCCCGACCTGATCGAAAAGCTCGTGCATTCGATGGAAGCCAATCCTAAAATCGGGATGATTTCTCCCAAGATCCACTATTTCGATCAGCCCGGCATGTTGCAATACACGGGCTACACACCGATGAACTATTACACGTGCCGCAACGCGTGCATCGGGCAGTTTGAGCAGGACCGCGGGCAATACGATTTCCTGACCGGCCCCACGGGGTATGCGCACGGGGCCGCGATGATGATCAGTCGGCAAGCCTGGGAGAAAGCGGGAGGGATGGCCGAGAATTATTTTCTCTATTATGAGGAGCTCGACTGGTGTGAGCGCATTAAAAAGGCCGGTTGCGAAATCCACGTCAACCTCGATGCATTGATTTACCACAAAGAATCGGTATCGGTAGGCAAGCGAACTGCCCTGAAGGAGTTTTTCATGAACCGCAACCGCATTCTGTTTATTCGGAAAAATGCGCCCGGCTTTACATTCTTTATATTCTGCTGCTACTTCATGCTGGCTGTGGCGCCCCGGAATATCATTCAGTATCTCAAAAACAAAGAATACAATTTCATCCCGGTTTTTTTGAAGGCTATCACCTGGCATTTCAAAAACAAATCCGATAGCGAAAACCTTGGTTTCCCGTTGACCCGCTGATTTATGGAGGTACTTTTCTGGCTCAGTCTGTTTATTGTTTTCTACACATTTCTTGGTTACGGCATCGTGCTGTACGTGATGGTCCGCATTCGCAGGGCATTCAAAGGTAAAAGGCTTGCGCCGGGGCTGGATCAGGACTTTCCTACGCTTACGCTCGTGATCGCCGCTTACAATGAGGAAAGCATCATCGAAGAAAAAATCGCGAATACGCTTCAACTGTCATACCCGGCGGGCAAGCTAAGCGTGGTGTTCGTTACCGACGGTTCCTCCGACCGCACGCCCGACCTCGTGGCTAATTATCCGCAGATCAAGCTCATGCACACGCCCGTGCGCAGCGGAAAGATACTGGCCATGCACCGCGCAATGGACGAAGTGGATACCGAAGTGGTCGTTTTTACCGATGCGAATACGTATCTCAACAAGGACGCATTGCTGCTGATCGCAAGGCATTATGCCGATCCGAAGGTAGGCGCGGTATCCGGCGAGAAACGGGTAATGCAGGACGCACTTTCGGACGCAACGGCCGGCGAAGGTTTTTACTGGAAATACGAATCGACGCTTAAAAAGTGGGATTCGGAGCTGTATTCGGTGGTAGGAGCGGCAGGGGAGTTGTTCAGCGTAAGGCGGTCGCTATATCGGTCGGTAGAGCCGGATACCATCCTCGACGATTTTATGATTTCCATGCAGATCGCCGAGAAGGGTTACCGCATTGTATATGAGCCTGATGCATACGCGTCGGAGCTCTCATCGGAGAATATTCAGGAGGAATTAAAGAGAAAGGTGCGCATTGCGGCGGGCGGCATTCAGTCTATTTCACGCCTGCAAAAACTCATGAACCCCTTCCACGATCCGCTGTTGTCTTTTCAATACATCAGCCACCGTGTACTTCGCTGGACGGTGACGCCATTTCTGATGATCCTGGCGCTGGTGCTTAATATTATAATTGTAATGCAATCTGGCGGATGGCTTTACCAGCTTCTGTTGGTAGGGCAGGTTGGATTTTACGGGCTTGCGCTGGCGGGCTGGGTGCTCGAAACGCGTAAAATCAAGGTGAAGGCGCTTTTTGTGCCCTACTATTTTTGTATGATGAACTACGCCGTGCTGGCGGGTATCAGAAGGTATTTCAAAGGCTCTCAGAGCGCGGCCTGGGAGAAGGCCAAAAGAAAGAGCGCATAACCACCGGCTATGCGCTCACAAGCACTGTAATATCGGTTATAATAGCTTCAATCGCTCGGATTCCGATTCAAGGATGGGTATCAGCGCTTCGATTTCCGCGGAGATCGTCCGGTACATTTCCATCAGGTGTTCGCCGGGTTCGTTGTCCTTAATGGCTTTTTCGAGCACTTCCACCTTCGGCCTGACGTGTGTGAGGCCGGTCATGGTGAATGAAGGTTTCAATCCATGCACGATACTCGCCGATTCTTTGAGGTCGCCTGCATCCAGCGCGCGTTCCAGAGAATGCCAGCGTGGAACGGAGTCGCTCAGAAATGCATCAAAAATCATGTACAGGATTACAGGATCTTCTCCGTAGGCCTGGTCGATGTACGCAAGGTCCAGGGCGGGGTTGAGTTGTAAGGCCATCGGTTTGTGTTAAAAGTTTTTCAGAAGTCAATCAGTGGGATTGGGTAAGGTTATAAGCGTAAGAATACTTCGACAATATAACCGCTTTCTGCAAAACTATCACATTATTGTTGGTTCTCCTGCTGTTTTACTTCTTCTTTGGCAGGCTGTTTTGCCTCTTCTTTCTCTTTTTTACGGAAATACCTGCGGAAGAGGAAGTTAGAGCGGAGCGCTGTCATGTTTTCGTCCAGTTTTCCGGTGGTACTTTCCAGGTTTTTCAGGGTTTCTTTCAGGTTCGATGCCGTGGCTTCGTCGTGCAGAAGGACTCCCAAAGGACTGGTTTTGTTAGAGTTAAGGTCTGCGCTGGCAGTTTTCAGGTTATTCACCATCACATTGGCGGATGAAACGGTTTCATTCAGCCTGGCGATGCTTCCGCGAAGGTCTTTCATGATCACCGTGTCGGTCGCAAAGTCGTTGGCAAGGCCTCCTTTTTCGTTGAGTTTGGCTGTGTAACCGGCCAGCGAGGCAGTGAGCGCCTGTGCGTTGACAGACGCTTTCTTCATCGCGCCCAGGGTCTGATCCAGGTCGGTATAAAGCCGCTCGTCGTTCAGGAGCATACCCACGGTTCCTTTCCCTGCCAGGATATTTTTGCTGATGGTTTTAAATGCACTGGTAATGCCGAGCAGGTTCTTGTTGTTTTCCGAGAGTACGGCCAGCATTTCCTCCGTACTTTCAATTTTTTCCACTGCAATTTCGTCGCCGTCTTCAATGGATGGCACTTTTTGCGTCCCGCCGTAGATCACGATGATCTTGTTACCGATCAGACCATCGGTACTAACCTTGGCCTTGGCATTTTTGCGGACAAATTCCTGCGACTTTTCCTCGATATTCAGTATGACCTCTACTTTGGAGTTGGCCAGGAAACGGATGCTTTTCACCGTCCCGATCTTCACCCCGGAATACCAGATGTTGTTGCCGACTTTAAGGCCGTTTACATCATCAAAGATGGTTTTGACCGTGATAGCCGAGGAAAAAACCTTTTTCATACTTCCGACAGTGAGAATCCCCACGACGAAAATGAGAATGCCGATGACGACGAAAAGGCCTACGTTAATGGATCGTTTGGATGATGTTGCCATTATTATTGAATAAAATTATAATCGTAAAAACTCTTGATCCGCTCTTCTTCGGTATCAAATACTTCTTCAAAAGTGCCTGTTCTCAAAAACTTGCCGTCCAGGAGCATCGCGATGCGGTCGCCCGTCTCCCGTGCGCATGTGAGGTCGTGTGTGATGATGATCGACGTTGTCTGGTATTTTTCCTTCACTTCGTTGATCAGCTCATTGATTTCCAGACAGGTAATCGGGTCCAGACCGGCCGTTGGCTCATCATAGAGCATAATTTCCGGTTTCAGGATCAGCGTCCGGGCAATGCCGATCCGCTTGCGCTGGCCGCCTGAAAGCTCCGCCGGCACCTGGTTAATCGTTTGCAGAAGGCCTACCGCGTCGAGCACGTACTCCACCTGCTCGTCGATCTCAGCGCGGGTGAGGTTGGGAATGTTACGGACGAGGGGGAATTCAAGATTTTCACGCACCGTCATACTGTCGTACAACGCACTGTTTTGAAAGGAAAACCCTATTTTCAGCCGCAGATCGCGTAAGTCGTTGCCTTCCAGCTTAGAGACTTCCTGCCCCAGAACGAGGCAATCACCACGGTCCTGTCTAAGCAGGCCCACCATGATCTTGATTAGTACCGACTTCCCTGTTCCCGACCGGCCAAGGACTACCATATTTTCCCCTTTGTTCACAGTGAGGTCCACGCCTTGCAAAACATGCAGATCGCCGAATGATTTGTACAGGTCGCGTACCTCGATAACCGGCTCGCCGGGTTTGAAATCTTCTTCCATTTTAAATTCTGAAATAGTTGGATACCTGTACGATGATCACCTCCTCGATGAATATGAGGAACATGGATGTCACGACAGCGGAGTTGGCCGCCTTACCGACGCCCTCGGTGCCCTTGCTGGCATTATAACCCTGGTAACTTCCCACGATCCCGATGGTAAATCCGTATGCGATCGCCTTCGCGACCGACGTCCAGATGTCCAGGAATGTGATCTGCTCGAAAGCATTCTCGAAAAAGGCTATGAAACTTGTGCCTTCGTTGAGCGTCACATTGAGAAACGCCCCGAATAAACTTACCATCGAGCAGTAAAACATCAGCACGGGTATGGCAATCGTGCAGGCTACCACCCGCGTCACCACGAGGAATTTGAATGGATTCACCGCCGAAACTTCCATGGCGTCGATCTGCTCGGTTACCCTCATGGAACCCAGCTCGGCACCAATGCTCGATCCGATCTTTCCTGCGCTGATGAGCGCCGTGACCAGCGGCGCAAGCGCACGCACGATCGCAATCGCAACGAGCGAAGGAAGCCAGGAGGTAGCGCCAAATTCGGAAAGCGACGGCCGCGATTGTTTGGTGAAAACCATCCCGGTTATAAAGCCGGTAAGGCTGATCAGCAGCAGGGATTTATTGCCGATTGCATAGCACTGGCGGACAATCTCCTGGAATTCCATTCTGCCCCGGAAAACTTCGCGGAAAAAACGGATAAAGAACACATATGCGTCATAAACCGCCAGTAAGGCATTATCCAGACCTTTGCCGTATACAAATTGCTTTTTGTTAGCGCTCATTCAATCGATACAATTGTATTAAACTTTATTAATCAGGCGGTTGTGCTCAATAGTGTTTTTTCGCCCCCGAGCAGCCGCTCTTCAAACCACCTCATCCGGTAGGCATTCATGGCATTCTTGCCCAGCTGGTCGAGCAGCCGGTAATTGACGATCACGCCCACAGCTGCGCCGATTCCGGGGATCAGCTGTGCCATTTTCGCCAGGTCGATATAGTCGCGGTATTCCTGCTGAAACGTTTTCCAGTTGAATTCGTGAATGTCGGTCGGCAGCTCCCTTGTACGGAGGTCCCACTGGATCATTTGCGAAAACACGTCCTGCCGCCCTTTCTGGCTCGAAAATGTCAGTTGAAATATATGGAGTATAAAAAGCCGTTCCCGGTAATCGTTAATAGGCCTTCCGTATAATGCGGCAATCTCGAAAAGAAGTTTGATCTTAATGCCTATCAGGATGGGAAATTCGGCTAATGCAAGCCAGAACCCGCCTGCACCGGTGATGCCGCCCTCGGCTGCACCAGCTTTTTTGTAAAAATCTATTTTTTTCCGAACAGCCGTTTCGATCTCTTCCAGCGTGCCGCCGACGATCGTTTGTCCGGTAGTGTATTCGGCCCCGGTGAGCACGCCGCGCACCATTTGTTTGATCGTACCTGTGATAACCTCGTGGATTTTGTCAGGTATGATGTCGTTGATCTCGTCCTTAAATTTTTTTGAATTCCTGTCGATAAAATTGGGCCGCTTCTGCATTTTAAGCTGCCACTTGGCAAGTTCAGGTTTTATCTGTTCTTCATAACTGTTGATGTGCATATCGTTTCAGGGCTAATGTCGGACAGGATAGAGCAATGGTGGTTTGCTACTGGCTAGCAAAAATCATTCCAATATCGGTTAAAGTTAGAAACAGCCGTTAGAATTCCTGATCGGAGTTGCCCGAAAGGAGGTTTTTCAAGGGTGTTTTTAGCGCGGAATTCCCGGAGGATATGCAGGTGGTTGCCCGGTCCGGAGCTCCGTTTGGTCGCAAACGCTTGGTATTATATGTTCAAACTACCTGAGCCATAGTTTTTTAGTGTAAACCCTTTTGTTTGTTTCAAATCTGATCAAATGCATCCCCGAAATCCGCTTCGGAACTTTAAAACTGCTCTTCGGGCTACCTGAGATTTTTTGGCGTTGTAAAAACTGTCCGTTCATATTGATAACGGTGATGTCGCCGGTCTGCGGGCGGGCAAAGTTAACGGTAACCTCTTCCCCGCTTGTAGCCGGGTTCGGAAATATTTCAAAAAGTGCGTCCGGATCCTCTTCTGCACCTAACACCAGCGTGGGTGCCACCTCGGCATAGGCCGGCGTGGCCGATTCCGCGACGTCGTTTACGGCTACCAGCCTGTAAATAATGTGAAGGGCAGATTCGCCGGGTTCGTCGTTCCATTCGACGATGCCGTCCCGGATACGCGCCACCGGCACAAAATTGGCAGCTTCGCCGAACTTGCGTTCCAGAATGTACTCCACCGCACCGGAAACCGGTTGCCACGTGAGCCTGACCTTTCCGTTTTCTCCATTTTGCGCAGTGAGCGTGGTCCCCGCCAATGCAGTGGCTATCGGGACGTTGAAGAACGTAAATGCCCGCATTCCCCTTGCATTCGTAATATTCGGGCCCGTGAAAGGGTAGTAGGGGCCACCCTGTTCGAGATAGAGCGGCAGGTAACCGAGCCTGGTGGCGTTTTGAGGGGCTTTCAGGTCCAGGATAACGCGGTTGCCTTCTGCCTTGCCGGCGGTTACCGCACCCGCCTGGTTATCGAGATAGAAGAAGTCTTTCAATTCCACTACCGTCCCGCTTTGGTGCCGGTGGGGTTCCGGGTATTTCAGTTCCTGGGCCTCATCGAATACCAGCGTCAGGCTTTTCTTGTCCGCGGAAGTGTAGAATGCCTTTTTCAGGCTTGGCGAAGCGATATTGGAGGTGTCGGCGGAAGCATAGAAGTCGCGGAGCATCAGGCGCGAAAGTTCTGTGCCGCCTTGCCTGTTACCTTCGCGGCTGTAATGCAGGCCGTCGAACCCGGTCGTACCCACGGTGGCAATGCTGGTAATGTCGGGATAAATGTCGGGAAGGCGTCGCTGGTAGTCCCGCACGAGGGCGCCCACTGGCGAGGGCCAGTAGATGATATCGATCTGAAAAACGTAGCACTTTTTGAGGCCTGGAAAGTCGGTTTTGATGTTTTTGTACAAGACATCAAAATTCCCTTCCCAATCGCCTCCCTCATGGTAAGCTTCGGTCTCTCCCTGCCTGAAAATGTAGGCTTTCACCGCGTCGGCAACGCCGGCCTTCCGCGCGCGATAAAGCATCCGGCCGTAGCCGGTCGTGAAATCGGTAGGATTGTTTTCCGTCCGGCGGGAATGCGAATAAGCCGACGACCAATGGTAACCCGCGTTAATAAGGCAATTGGGTATGCCGGATTTTTCCATCAGCTGCTTCTGGATTTCAAAGCCCATCGTCCCCACGCCATTATTAAAGGAGTGGAAATTCGATAGTGTCCACAGCGTGTCGGCCGGATTGTAAGCCGCATTGTTGTAGTTGTCGGTGATCTTCCCGAATGTCCGGCAAAACATACTGGTATCGCCTTCTCCGAAAAATCCGGTGGAATTGGATTGGCCCGACAATATGTACACATCGCCGCTCACGACCCTGGTGCGGGTCACGAGCAGCGTAGAGTCTGTATCTTTGCAGAGGAAAACCTTAAAATCGTAATTGGCGCGTTCCGCTTTGATCACCGCTTCCGTGCTGAATGACCCTTTCGCATTTGACCCATACTGGATACCGGCTCTGCGGTATTGGTAGGGCTCGCCATTCCGCAACACCTGTACCGACACATATTTCCAGTCGGGTGCGTCCACAACGCCGGCTAACGGCACGCGTGCTTCGCTGTTGCCGTCGCGCGGGTAGAGCTGATAGTCTTGGGGGAGCTTGCCGAACAGTACCGGGCTGAAACTTTGTCCGACAGACCAAGTAACTGATAGCAGCGTTAAAATTGATAATAACAACAAGGGTTTAGCGGTTCCTTCAATAGGGAGTCCGCCTCGATAGAGTGTTTTCAGCACAGGGTTTAGTTCTATTTATTTTAACCGAACAGGTTTGACCCCTTCCCGGGTGATTTTCACGGGATTGATCAGGCCCTTTTCGTCGAAAGACATTACGTCGATACAAGTTTCGCGGTGGTTTCCATCGGTTTCGGTGAGCGGGCGGCGGTGGTAAACGATGTACCATTCGTCCTTGCCGGGAACCTGGATCACCGAATGGTGGCCCGCGCCGGTCGCTACCTGGGGATCTTGTTGCAGGATTTTATCCACGCGCTCGAACGGCCCGAATGGAGAGTCTGCCACCGCATATGCTACCGAATAGTCTGGGCCTGTCCATCCGCCTTCCGACCACATGAAATAGTATTTGCCATTGCGGATAAACATGAACGGGCCTTCCACATAACCTTTCGGCGTGATTTCCCGGAATGTTTTGCCATCCTCAAAAGGGATGAAACCTGTAAAGTCGCTTTTCAGCCTGGCCACATTGCAATGCTTCCAACCGCCGTAAAACAGGTAGTACTGACCGTCTTTATCTTTGAAAACAAATTGGTCGATCGGCTGCGCGCCATTATGGAACTTGTCGATGAGCGGCTTGCCCAGGTAATCCTTGAACGGGCCTTCGGGACGGTCGGCGACAGCTACGCCGATACCGCCTTTTTCATTATCGTTCTGAATGTCGTTTGCCCCGAAAAACAAGTAGTATTTTTTGTCTTTTTCGATGATGGAGGGTGCCCACATGGCCCTCTTGGCCCATTTGATGGACGAGGTGTCGACGATGTTCGGATGTTTGTCCCAGGTTACCAGGTCTTTGGAAGAAAATGCATCCATATGCACCTGTTTGTTGTAAGGCGCAGAGAATGTGGGGTAAATCCAGAATGTTTTGTTGAAAATGATTCCTTCGGGATCGGCATACCAGCCTGGAAAGACGGGATTGCCGGACGTTTTGGCGCTCTGACGCGCGGTTGTTTGTGCGAAGGAGTAATTGCAAAAGAGGTTTAGCAGCGTTAGGGCAAACAGTTTTTTCATAATGAAGTTTCGGTGATTGGCAATGTAACCGCTGCAAGTTCCAAATTTTTGTTCAATTAATAAACCTCGCCTGCGCCGCCCCCTCCGAATGTACCACCACCGAATTCGAGCGGCTGATCACCCGGCGTAGCGCCAAGTTGATGCGCCGTTATGAGCGCTTCAAGGTTTGCAAGACTGTTTTTTCGGGTTTGCTCGTCGGAAATACCGTGTTTGGGCGTGTGCAAATATTTGATCAGTGCCACTGCGCCAGCGATCATGAGTGCGCCCGCGAGTACAAGCTCCTGTGAGACGGTCAATGGACTGAAATAGTTGACGTAGGTATACACCGAAAATGCCAGGGCCAGCAGCCCGACGACAAATGCAATCCGGTCGGCGCGTTTCAACCCGGCAACGATGTACAGCACGGGTATGACGAACGTAAAAAAGTAAAACAAGGGCGCGAAAGCGATTTGCGGGGCAACGGGCAGGTTCACGCCGCTGATCAGCGCATTCAGTTCTCTGACAACGAGGTAGTTGCCACCCAGATAGAACGTGGCGAGACTTAGGACTTCGAGGATCTGGCGGCATTCCCCGTAGTAAATGTCCTTGCTTTTGGTAGCCAGTACATAAATTATTCCCGACAAGATCATCACTGCAAATGGCAGAAGGGCTTTGCCGAGTGGGAATTTCATCATCACGTCGGCCACTACGGTGAAAATCAACCCGAAAATGACGATGGGGCCGAGCAGGTCGGCGTAGCGCAATGTCGCCGGAACGATTATGGCGAGTGCGACAAGGCAATAGGCCCAAAGTGGCGCATGCTCAAAAAGCAGGAATACCGGCACCATACCCGCCGTTACGGCTGCGTAGAGCAATGCATTATCGACGCCGGAATGGAAGAGGTTTTTGGTTTTAATTAAATATTCCAATGAGAAAACGAAGCAGGCGCAGCAGATCACGCTCAATGTCGAAAACCCCAATTCCGAGCCGGTATCGTAAATGAACAGCGACAAAAAGCCCACGAAAAATGAACATGCGACCACGCCGAAAAGAAACAGCCCGATCTTGACAAATATGCCGGGGCGGTAAAACTTCTCGGGGAAGAGCGTCTTTACGTGCTCCTGCTGGTCGCCGGTAAGCAGGTTTTTCGATTTCCATTCTGCCGCCTGATGCTGAATGTGCAGGTTTTCGACCCAGGTTTCGTTGTATGCCTTTTTCATTTTTTGATCCCCAGGAATTTTTTAAAGTTCAACAGAAAATAGATCACACCCAGGCTCGAAAAGAAGAAATAGAAGATCCCCAGCCCGAATGCGGCATCGGCACCGAGGTTATCGAAAATGGTGTAGGTAATGATGCAATAGGCATAGACCGTCCCCATCAACAGAAACAACAGCGATTGGGCATGCCGCGCGCGACGGATAAAGAAATAGCAAAGCCCGATCCCGATAACGAAATAGAGGATCTTGGGGGCATGGGCATACAAACCGATTTGCGCGGCAATGCACGCCAGGTTGCCGCCCATCAGCATGTAGGTGAATGCAAAATGCTTCTTAATGTTTTGCTCCTCCGAAATCCATCCCACGGCCGTAAGTACGCACCCAAGCGCAACGGCGGGGATAATCAGTTTGCCATCGGAAAAGTCGTTGTCCGCCAGTACCGAAAGCGGCGCAATCGTCAGGCCGAGCCATGATGCAAGCCCGGTAATGCCCATCGACAATGCCCCGCGGTGATCGAAACGGTAGGCGCAGAGAAAGAAGATGATGGTGGGAATAATAACGGCAAGGCCGTAGCGTGTCCCGAACAGGTTGTATTGGTATTGCAGGTAACCTTCCAATCCTAAAAATGTGGAACAACCGAGCAAAAGCACGTAGCCGACCAGCTTGTTGGGATTGTCGATTTCCTCGTGCGAATAGGGGAGGCTGTTTTTGTAAGTATAGTAAAAACAACCCGCGGTTACCAGTGCAATGGCTGCAATGATGGCTTGATGGCCAATCGTGTCGATGTTCTCGTAAATGAGAATACCTGCGCCGGAGCTGAAAAGCAGAATGCCCAGGTATAGGACCGAGCGTAATTCCCAATGGATCGAAAAGGCTTTTTCGCCTTCAAAAGATGCAATGGCGTCGGCTTGCTGCGCTGAAACAACTCCCTTGTCGATCAGGGAATTAAGGATGGATTTTGTAGTCATGGAAGTTGAGACGAGGGATGGCAAAGGTAACAAACTTTACCATGAACCCTTCCTCGCTGCGCTTCCGGAATTATTTATCGGGACAATGAGATATTTAACGGTATACTATCAGAAGCGGAGCGTGAAATCCTCCTTAACCTGCTCTTCCCGGAAGAACACCAGCCCGACCCAGAACAGGTCCACTGTGACCGTTACGCTGGGATGTGCCTTAATGTATTCCCAGGCTTTTGTCATTTCATCGGACCAGTATATGTCGTCGAAAATGAACAGCGAGCCATTCTGAATGTGGGGAAGGCACTGCTCGAAATACCTGACGGTGGGTTCGTAGCGATGGTTGGCATCGAAATAGGCGAAGTCGATGGGGCGGTCCAGCGCTTCGAGGCGTTTGGGTAATGTCTCGTCGATATTTCCCAGCACCACTTCAACGTTTTCAGCACCCTGTTGCCGGAAATGTCCCTGTGCCTTCGCGGCCGTCTGCGGGCAGCCTTCAAAGGTGATCAGCTGCGCATCCGGCTTGGCTTTGGACATATATAAGGTCGTCAACCCGAGCGATGTCCCTAGTTCGAGGATCGTTGCCGGTTGAAAACGCCGGATGAGCCGGTAGAAAAGTCGTCCGAATTTGGCGGGTTTTTCTGCGTTTTTTGCAATCGTTTTGACCTTGCGCAGGTTGGACCGGTTCACCCGCGAGCCCGCGCCCAGGTCGAGAATTTCGATTTGCTCGGTAGAGCGCAGCAGTTCTTTACGCAGGGAGCGGATGGGGCCGTAGTCGGGATTGTCATCCTTCCGGGGCGCGATCACATGGTTGTAAAGCTCGAACAGAAAGGGGGAGTGAATGGAATGCTCGTTTCCGGAGCGCAAAAGGTACTTGATATAAGCAGCAATCAATGCAGTGGAATTTTAAAATAGGCCGTTGCCCGGCCGGTGGTTCAGTTGAGGCGGTACGGCGCGACGAGCGAAAACGCGGGGATCACGACGCGGAACTGGCGGCCGTCGAGCACGCGTTCCATCAGATAGGTGCCCGCCATTTTGCCCATATCCGTGCGGAGGTTGCAGCCCGACACATAATCGTGCACATCGCCGGGTTCCAACACGGGTTGCAGCCCCACTATACCTGCCCCTTCCACTTCGCGTACCGTTCCGTTGGCGTCGTAAATCAGCCAGTGCCTTCTCAGCAGCTTCACGGTATGTTCGCTGTGGTTTTCAATCAGAATCTTATAGGTGAACACAAAATGATCCTGCCCCGGATTGGAGTAATCGGGCTGATATTCCGTCAAAACGGTGACTTTGACACCATCTGTAACCTTGGAAACCATATAGATCGAGGGTGTTGGAAAGGATTGTGACTGTCGGGGCAGCGGCAAATATACCGGTTTGCACCTCACTTTTAACGAAAATAGTAATCAATTGCTGATAAAAGCAAATCAAAAAACACATATTTGGTTTCCAAAACAAATTCAACAGCATGGATGTAAAAATTGAGCAGTCGTGGAAGGAGCGGCTCGCGCCCGAGTTTGAGAAGCCCTATTTCACCTCGCTTACGGCATTTGTAAGGGAAGAGTACCAGACCAAAACGATATTTCCGCCTGCCAAGCAGATATTCAACGCATTCAATTATTGCAGTTTCGACGAATGCAAGGTGGTGATCCTGGGGCAGGACCCGTATCACGGCCCCGGGCAGGCGAACGGCCTGTGTTTCTCGGTGAACGACGGTGTGAGAATGCCGCCCTCATTGATGAACATATTCAAGGAAATTCAGCAGGACCTCGGCAAGCCCTTCCCGCAATCGGGTAACCTCGAAAGGTGGGCCAAACAAGGCGTGTTGTTATTAAACGCAACATTGACCGTACAGGCCGCAGCGGCGGGATCGCATCAGAACCGCGGGTGGGAGCGCTTTACCGATGCGGTTATCAAATGCGTTTCCGATGAGAAAACCAACGTCGTCTTCATGCTTTGGGGAAGATATGCGCAGGAAAAAGGTGCGGTGATCGATGCTTCGAAGCATTTTGTGTTGAAGGCAAAGCACCCGTCGCCGATGTCGGCCAATGGCGGCGGCTGGTTTGGCACAAAGCATTTCAGCAAGGCGAATGAGTACCTCGAAAGCAAGGGGCTCGACCCGATCAACTGGTAATGGTGTAAATAAAAAGAGAGCCGGGATGCCCGGCTCTCTTTAAGATTTTCACTCCTATTACTATTATTAATTACTTCTCGATGTTGGAATTCATCTCCAACACTTTGTCCCAGTGACCTTCGTTGGTCTTCACAAATGCAAGTCTGTCGGCATTCTGTGTGTATTCCCTGGCAGCTTCGTTCGTGCGGAAAGTCAGGTAGTGGATTACGTCAAACTCCCCACCATTGTTATCCGACTTCTGCACATGTCCGGCCGAATAGGCCACGACATCTTTTACTGCTTTTTTCATCATCGCGAAATCGCGCATATGTTTCTCCACTTCCTGAGGTGTTGTACCAGCCTTGAACTTGATACAAACTACCCGTTGGATTTCTGCGGGCTTGTGCGGCACGTAAGCGCCATAAATAACAAGCATAAATACGCAGAGCGCAAAAACGGGGACTAAATATCCTAATGTTTTATTTCTAGTTTTCATTATAGCAAATTCAATAAATGCAATTATCTATTTCTCTTGCTACAAAGG